>NZ_CAUVXL010000255.1:18147-31566 GCF_963555915.1 Protofrankia sp. Cas4 | reverse complement strand
AGTCATGGCCCAGCACGCGGGTGAGCGCCTGCGCCTGGTGGGGGAGCTGCGGATTGGCGATGATGAAACGGCCGTCCCTGGTTGCCATCGTGAGGCTGAACCGGCTGGCAGCCAGTGCGCCGCCGCGGGCACTGATGATGACGTGGGGTTCACCGCCGGTGTTCTTCGCGTACTGCCAGTGCATCGTCCCGAAGTAGTCGACCGGGTTGTAACCCTGTACGAGGGTGGCCTCGACGCGCTGTCCGCGTCCGGTCCGCTCGCGGACGATGAGCGCGGCCATGATGCCGCCCAGTGCCATGTGCGCAGCGCCTGTGTTGGCCAGGGGGGCGGCGACGAAGATCGGGCCGGGCCGGAACCCGAACTGTCCCCGGGCGAACGCCCCGGCCTTCGCCGCGACCACGCCCTCGTAACCTTTTAGACGCGCGTACTTCCCGGTGGACCCGAAGCCGTTGACCGAGCAGTAGACCAGCGCCGGGTTGGCCGCGTGCAGGGTCTCGTAGCCGAGATCCCAACCCTGCGCGACGCCCGGCTCGAAGCTCTCGATCAGCACGTCGGCATGGCTGGCGAGCTCGGCCGCCTCGGCCCGGCCCGTGGGGGTGCGCAGGTCGGCGACGAGGCTTTCCTTGCCCCGGTTCCAGACCAGGAAACCGGACGGTGACTGTGTGCGCAGACGGTCGCCCTGCGGTGGCTCGATCTTGAGCACCCGGGCTCCGTTATCGGCGAGGATCATCCCCGCCAGGGACCCGGCAACACTGCCGGCACCCAGCTCGAGCACTGTCAGACCATCGAGGATCATCGATACCGCTTTCCAGGGCCGTGGGTCACACCGACACCAGAGCCCTGTGAGCCGTCCTGATTCCCGCCGTGGGGGAGGAGGCCGGGCGCTCAGCTGCAGGCGCTCCTAATAGGTAACGAATCTAACAGCTTGTGCAGGTCGGGGACAGACCGCGCATCCGGCGGTTACCGGTCGTCGTCCGCGGTACCGAAGACGAAGTCGCTGAGGAGATGGGCAAGCTCGACCGGCCGGTCGCCCTGGACGGAGTGCCCGGCGCCCGCCACGGTCTCGACGCGGGTCGTGGGCTGGCGGCGACGGAACTCGGCCACGTCGTCCTCGGTGACGACGCCGGAGGTCGACCCCAGCACGAGCATCGCCGGTGCCGGCAGCGCGCTGACGTCATCCCACAGTGGCTCGAAGTCCAACATGCCGCCAGGGCCAGGGGGGGCCAGCCGGTCGTACCGCCAGGCCCAGCGGCCGTCCGGGAGCGGGTGGGCGTTGTGCAGGATGCCGCGACGCAGGGAGCTGACCGACCGGGTCGGGTTGTGGCGGACCGTCCGTTCCAGGATCTCCTCGAAGGAGGGGAAGGACTCCGGGCCGTTGACGAACGCCGCGATCGGGGCGCTCTTCGCCAGCGTCACGCTAGGCGTCACGTCGACGACCACAAGCCGGCGGACGAGATGTGGGTGGACGGACGCGAGGCGGATGCCGGTGAGCCCGCCGAGGGACATGCCGATCACACCTGCGGCCTGCGGCGCGAGTTCGCTGATCGCGCCGGCGAGGATCTCGGCGTTGCGGACCGGCCAGTAGTCGCCGTCCGACCGTTTGCCGGAGTGACCGTGCCCCGGCAGGTCGAAGGCCACCAGCGGGCGGTCGCCCAGCGCGAGGGCGACGGTGTCCCAGGTGTGGGCGTTCTGCGCCCCACCGTGGAGGAACACCAGCTCGGCGGGTCCGTCACCCCAGACCAGGGCGCTTATCCGTTCGCCGCCGACATCGACGTTCTCCCGCCGTACCAGCGGCGGACCGGCCCAGGCCAGGCCGGCTTCCGCGGCGTTCTCCTCGAAGAACCCGAACTCGTCGTATTCGGGCAGTTCTATGTCCGCTGTCATGTGGGCCTCCCGAGATGATCTTTTCGTCGAATGCCCACATGCGGTGACCGGAGATCGTGACGGCCCCCGTGGGGACTGGCCTATGCATCCGATACGTTTACAACATATACCTATATCAGGCACGGTCCGGGCTGGGTAGACCGTTGCCTGGTCGTGGTTGGTGACAGGGCCGTGTCCGGTGAAATCCGGACCGAGACTACATTGTGAGTCTGCACAGTTACCGAATGGTCAAAGGGCGCACGATTATCGTTGTGTTCGCGTGCCCGGAGGCCCCAGGGCTCTCCACGGGGGCGGGCTGACGGTCATGGACGCGCGCATCGAAGAGCTGGCCCGCAGGTCGGTGCGGGACACTGACAGCCTGCTCAAGGCCTTCCGCAACAGCGCGGAACTGCGGATCGTCGTCACCGTCGACATGATCGCAACGGGCACGGACGTCCGGCCGCTGGAATGTCTGCTGTTCCTGCGCAATCCGCGCAGCGCCGTACTGTTCGAGCAGATGAAGGGCCGGGGTTCCCGGACCATCGACGGCGACGACTTCCAGGCGGTCACCCCGGACTCGTCCGTCAAGGACCGGTTCGTGCTGGTGGACGCGGTCGGTGTGCTGGAGAGCGAACGGGCTGAGGCGGCCCCGCTCGCGCAGCACACCGAAAAGCAGATCAGCCTGGACAAGCTGCTGCGCAAGATCGGGACGCTGACGATCGACGCGGACGAGGTGTGCACGCTTGCGTCCCGCCTCGCCCGGCTCAATCAGCAGATCACCCCGGACGAGCGGGCCGAGCTCGAACAGCTCGCCGGGGCGCCGCTCACTGCCGTCGTGTCGAGCCTCGCTCGCTGTGCCGACACCGATGCGCTCGACACCGCCCGCAGGGCCGGTCCGGACGCGCAGCGGGCGCTGGTGGAGGATGCCGGAGGCCGGGCGAAGAAGGCGACGTAGAACCTGGACTGCGTGGGAGATGAGCGGGGTCTTGGATAGGGAGCCGGGCTATGCGTCCCGCAGCTCCCGGTATTTACTCAGCACGTCCTTCACGGCATCCGTCGCCGACAGTTCCTCGTTGATCGGCGTCCAGGTGTAGGCGTCGTGCTCCTGCAACTCGATCGGCTCCGGGCTGGTTACGTCCACAGCGAAGTTGAACTGTCGGCTCTTCTTGCCGCTTCCGGACGTGTAATCGAAGCTGCCCAGGTAATCACCGAGCGCATCCACGTCGAGGCCGGTCTCCTCCCTGACCTCGCGGATGAGCGCGGTGTCCAGCGCTTCCCCTGGCTCGACCTTTCCGCTGAGCAACTCGAAAATGCCGCCCATGAAATCATCCTCGGGGCGTTGTAGAAGGAGAACCTTGTCGTCGTGCTGGACGACCGCGCCGACAACGAATTGCTGCACCCCGTCGGCTTCGGCTTCGGCGGCGAGTCGGCGGAGAAGGGACGAGCGATCCATACCATTATCCTCTCAAGTCGTGGTAATGCTCGGTAACTTTGTGGACCGCTTCGGCGCGCAGCTGCGCCAGATGGTGAACGATCGTGGATTATCCCGCACCGCTCGGGCCGTCGATGCTCACGAACATGCCCCGCTCGTTGTTAGAAAAGGGACGGTGTTTCACCGTCGTCCCTTCCTGATGGTTTGTCGCAGAGTTCTTCCAGCGACAGCGGACCTGCCCCGGCAGGTTGGGCGAGGTGGACGAACAGCCGGGCCGTGACCAGTGCGTCACAGGTGGCGCGGTGCGGTGCGGCGCGAGAGTCGGGAAGACCATGCGCGTAGACCCGCCGCCCACCTGGCCGGTAGGTAGGCCGCGAGCGCGTCGAGCAGCCGCACGGCACGGTCTAGGTGCGCTGGATCGCGGTTCGAACGCGTGTTAAATTATCGATGATCTATGTGTAATTTCCATGGTCAACTGTGTGCTAATTCCATGATCGGACATTCGTGCGCGTCTACGTTCCTCGTCTGCTCGACACGGAGTTGCAGGATGTCGTCGCCTCCCACCCAGCCGTCCTCGTCGTCGGCCCTCGGGCGTGCGGCAAGACGACCACGACCCGGCGTGTCTGCCAGTCGATCCTGCGCCTGGACGTCCCGGCGCAGGCCGCGGTCGTACGGGCCGACCCCGACGCGGCGCTGCGCGGGCTCGAGGAGCCCGTCCTGATCGACGAGTGGCAGGTCGTGCCCGACATACTCGGAGCGGTGAAGCGGGCCGTCGACGACGACCCGCGCCCGGGGAGGTTCGTGCTCACCGGATCCTCGCAGGCCGACCTCACCGCCTCGGGCTGGCCCGCGACCGGCAGAATCGTCCGGCTGACGATGTATCCCCTCGTCGGCCGGGAACGCCACGGCGACCCCACCGCGCCCTCACTGATCGACCGGATCCTCGACGGCGGCGCGGACGCGTTCGCGGATCCCCCCACCGGCTGGGACCTGCACGCCTACGTGACCGAGGCACTCACCAGCGGCTGGCCGGAGGCGCTGCGAACCGAGGCCGACCGTGCACGCGACCGCTGGCTGACTGGCTACGTCGACCATCTCGCGACCCGGGAAGCCCCGGCGCTCAGCGTCGCACGAGACCCCCTGCGACTGCGCAGATATCTCCAGGCGATCGCCGCCAACACCGCCGGTGTGCCGACCCACAAGTTGCTCTACGACTCGGCGGGCATCGGACGCGAGGCAGCCGTGGCCTACGACGACCTCCTCGACACCCTTATGATCACTCAGCGGGTCCCTGCCTGGGCGGACAGCCGCACGAACCGCGCGGTTCGGCTGTCCAAGCGATACCTCACCGACCCCGGCCTCCTCGCCCCGTTGCTCCGTATCGACCACCGCCGCGCGCTCCGCGACGGCGACCTGCTCGGACGCATCATCGACACCCTCGTCGCCGCCCAGTTCCGCGCCGAGTGCGCGCTGAGCGTCGTCGGCGCCGACCTATACCACCTGCGCGACGCCAACGGCCGCCGTGAGATCGACCTGCTCCTCGAAGCCCGAGACGGCCAGGTCATCGCCATCGAGGTCAAGGCATCCGCGGCCCCCTCCCACACCGACGCACGACACCTGGAATGGCTTGCGGCGGAGATCGGTCCACGGTTCACCGTCGGACTCCTCGTACACACGGGCCCACGGGTCTTCCAGCTCACAGAGCGCATCCTCGCTGTCCCCGCAGCAAGCCTCTGGTCCTCCCGCTGAGGACGCCGGTGCCGCGGGAACGCCACGGCGACCCCACCGCGCCCTCGCTCGTCGACGGCACGGCCCGGCTTGCCGCCATGAACATGCTGCTGCACGGCATCGGCCAGCCGAACGGGCCGTCCCCGATCGAGGTGGCCGACGCGCTCGCCCGCCCGTCCGGCCTACACCCGAGCGGGATCCTGGCGAACCCGCCGTTCGGCAAGAAGTCATCCATCACAGTGATCGCTGACGACGGCGGCGCCGGGGAGACCGTACGCCGGCGGCTGCTGACCCAGTTCGACGTCCACACACTGCTGCGGCTGCCCACCGGCATCTTCTACGCCGGTGGGGTGAAGGCGAACGTGCTGTTCTTCGACAAGCGGGAGGCGCGGCCGGGGGCGCCGTGGACGTCCAAGCTGTGGGTGTACGACTTCCGGACCGGAGAGCATTTCACCCTCAAGCAGAACCCGCTGCGCCGCGATCATCCTGATGATTTCGTCGGATGTTACCGGCCGGGTGAACCTCGTGCGGACCGGGTGGAGACCGAGCGGTTCCGCCCGTTCAGCTATGACGAGCTGGTCGCTCGGGACAAGGCCAATCTCGACATCACCTGGCTGAAGGATCCGAGCCTTGACGACGCAGACAGTCTGCTGCCGCCCGAGGTGATCACCCGGGAGATCGTCGAGGACCTTCAGGCCGCGCTCGCAGAGTTCGCGGCCATCGCCGACTCCCTCGCCACCCGGGCGCAGCCCCGCGAGACCACGGCGGCAGGGAATCAGGGTTGACGGTTAACGCCACAGCCGGTCCACCGGCAGGACCCAGATCCGGTCATCGGCCTGATAGGCCCGTTCTCCCAGGTACAGGACCGTACCGGCCGTGAACCGCGAACCGAGTTTCTCGCGCAGCAACCGGAGCCCTCGCAGGTCTTCTCCCGGCACCCGGGAGGACGCCTTGACCTCAACCGCCGCGATTGTCCCGTCATCGGTCTCGAGGACCAGGTCGACCTCATGCCCATCGCTGGTCCGGAAGTGCGACGGCTCGACAAACGTCTCCGCCCAGCCAGCCTGTTTGATCACTTCATTGACGACGAACGTCTCCATGATATGTCCGAATTCGGTCAGGGCCGCAGGGTCACGGTTCTCCAGCCGCTGCGCGGTGATCCCCAGTAGATAGGCCCCGAGTCCTGAGTCGACGAGGTGCGCCTTGGGTCTACCGGTGACCCTGCTGTGCAGCGTCCGTCCGAATGCCGGCAACCGATGGACGAGGAAGACCGTTTCCAACAGCTGGACGTAGTCACCGACGACATCCTGTGCCAGTCCCACTGCCCGTCCGATGTCCGCGAGATGGAGTACCTGACCGGTTCGTGCCGCGATCCGGCGAAGGATCATGGGCAATACCCCTCGCTGCCGCACCTTGCGGATCTCCAGGACGTCCCGCTCGACCACGGTTGTCACATAGTCACGGAACCAGCGGTTGCGGGCCGCACCCGCGGGGCGGCGTGCAGCGAGCGGAAAGCCGCCCGCGATGAGCCGCTGTGTGTACTCCTCGCGAGGTGTGGGTTTCCCCTCCACAGTCAGCAACGAGCCGGGGTCGCCGAGGACCTGGTCCACGAACGTCTCCCGGCGACCGTTCAGTTCACCCTGAGACAGCGGCCAGAGAGTCATCACATGGACCCGGCCGGCCAGTGACTGGGACAGGGTCGGCATTGTCAGGTAACGGGTGGACCCGGTGAGAACGAACCTCCCTGGACGCAGGTCGCGGTTGAGTTCGGCCTTCACGGCATCCAGCAGCTCGGGGATGTGCTGGAACTCATCCACGAACACTGGCGATCGCGCTGCCATGAAGAAGACGGGGTCAGCCTCGACAGCCGGCCTCGTGGACAGATCGTCGAGATCGAGGACGGTGGCATCGTGCTGGGTGGCCAACGCGGACAGCAACGTGCTCTTCCCGGACGTGCGAGCACCATTGATCACTATCACCGGTTCGGCGGTCAGGAGCTCTGTCACCACCGGTGTCAGGTTGCGCCGCAGCGCGTCGCCGCCCGACTGTATCACCACTGTGTCACCACCGGTTCACCACGGTGGACTCAGCCTCATGCCTTGCGATGCTAGAGCCCGAACGCTATTTTTGCCAGAACCCGAGCACTTCTGATGCCAGAACCCGATGATCTTTTATGCTGGAACCCGAGCACTCCATTGGGTCGAAGGCGGTGTCGGCACCACGCGGATCCGCACCACGCAGGAGGTCCGTCAGCGGGATGTCGCCGATGAGGCACAGCGCGATGTCCCTGTCGCAGAGAACATCCACGAGGTTGACGAAACGCTGCCGGGCGTCCGGCGAGCACGCTGTCATCCGGCGCAACCCCTCGACAACCCAGACGGTGAAACGGTCCGTCAGCGCGAGCACGTCCAGTGCTGAAACGGGGCCTTCACACAGGTCGCCGACGTTGAACCAGGCGTGGTCGTCCCGAACGGCCAGGGCCGGCAGACCACAGTCCGGTTCGCGATGGGACGAGTGGAAGGTTGACGTACATTGTCGCCCTGACATGCAGGTCTTTCTGACGTCAGGCTTCCACTCGTCGCGCCGTGGGTGCGGTTGCCGATGGGAGCGGACCGGAGCGGACCGGAGCGGACGGGAGCGGAGCTACTTGACCAGTGGCTCCGGGCTCACGTGGGCAGGCCGACGCCGGCCACCGGATTGAGGATGAAGCCCTTGCCCGGCTGCTCCATCAGGGCGTTCAGCCGGCTACCGGCCGCTTTCATGATCGGACCCCTGCCGTGGACCTTGAATGCAGCCTCGTCCGGGTAGAGCTCGTAGAAGGCGAACGAACCCGGCTTGTCGGCGCGCTGGTGGGAGACGTGCATCAGGGCGGCGGGCTCCTCGATCGTCATGGCCGCGCTGATTTCGGCCAGTATTGCGATCGCATCGTCGATCTTTTCCGGTGGAACCGAGAAGGTGAACATGACCGCGAGAGGTGGCATGGGCCGCTTCCTTCTGGGAGCTGCGAGGTTCAGGAGACCTGGAGGGCGGCCACGATGTCTGGCCACAGCTTCTCGTCGGACGTGTACGGAGTGTTGAGGGTGACCCGTGTCATGACGTCGCCGTAGCGCCGGCGGAGCTCGGGCGCGACGTCGTCGGGCTCGCCCACGACGGCGAAGGCGTTGAGGACATCGTCGTCGATGAGGTCGCCCATCTCGTCCCAGGCTCCCCGCTTGGACAGCAGGTTGAGCTGCTCCTGGAGGCTGCCCCAGCCGTGGACCTCCAGGACGGGTCGGTAGGCGGGCGTCGAGGCGTAGAACGCTATCTGCTTGCGGGTACCGCGCGCTGCGTCAGCCAGCGCCTGCTCGTCGTGGCCGGTGACGACGAAGGGTGCTCCGGCGATGGTGAAGCCGTCGAGCGTTCCGTCAGCGGACTCACGTCCGGTCGTCAGCGCCGGGAGCGTCACTTCCCGCAGAAAACGCTCGGTGGTGAAGGGATGGCAGAGAAAGCCGTCGGCGACCTCGCCCGCGACCTTCGTCATGAGCTCGCCGACGCCCGCGAGGAGCACCGGGGGGCGTCCGTGCGGGTTCGGGCCGGGGTTGAAGAACGGTGTCATGAGTGTGTGGGTGTAGAACTCGCCGCGGAAGTTCAGCTCCGCACCGTCGTTCCAGCAGTCCCAGATCGCCCGGATCGCCAGGACGAGCTCGCGCATGCGGGCGGCCGGTCTGGACCACGGCATGCTGAAACGGCGGGTGATGTGGGGTTTGATCTGCGTCCCCAGCCCGAGCAGGAACCGGCCGCCGCTGGCGAGCTGGAGGTCGTTCGCCGCCATCGCCAGGTTCATCGGGCTGCGGGCGAAGGCAACGGCGATGCTCGTGCCGACCTGGATGCGGTCCGTGCCCGCCGCGGCTAGGGCCACGCCGATCAGGGGGTCATGCGCGGTCTCGCCGAGCCAGAGCCCGTCGTAGCCCCGGGCCTGGGCATCCTGCGCCAGGGCTGCCGCTCCGGTCGGATTGAGGATCCCGCCCGCATCGACCTTCACGTGTCCCGTCCCCTCGTCCACCTGGCCACGCCCTGCACGTAGCCACGGCCTGGCTGAGCCGATCTGATCTCTGTCGATCCGACTGGTTGTCGATCAGAATCGGAGGCTATCCCGTTAGAGTTAGACCATCAAACACATTGCACTACCTGAGCGCTGGAGCGTAGCGTCGGCAGCCGCGATCCCGCCGCATCGATCCCCACCCATCCGTTCTGAGGCGTCGGGTCTGACGCGTCGAGTTTGACGCGTCGGTTTGACATGGACGCATTGTCGCCCATGTTGTCGCCGGAGCGCGCAGGTCGTCACCAGGGGCAGGGCCGCCCCGGCTGAAGGAGTGGTGCAGCCTTGGAAACCATCAGTATCGAGGAAGTGGCTCCGCATGTCGCAGTCCTCACCCTCAACCGGCCGGATCGGCTCAACGCGATCACGCTGAAGATGTACGACGAGATCGAGGAGACCGTCGACGCCCTCTCCCGGGACACCTCGACCCGAGTTCTGGTAATCACCGGTGCGGGCCGCGGCTTCTGCTCGGGCCAGGACCTGCGTGACCTCGGCGCCGACCCCGCCGCCTCCGATCTGGGGCGGATCCAGTTCGGGATGGCCTGGCAGGCCCGCGCGTCCCGACTGATCAAGGCCGTTCACGAGCTGCCGCAGGCGGTCATCGCCGCGGTCAACGGCCCGGCCTCCGGCGCGGGGTTGGCCATCGCACTGGCCGCGGACATCCGCCTCGCCGCACGCTCCGCCCGCTTCAACGTCGCCTTCGTCCGGATCGGGCTGTCGGGTGCAGACATGGGCACCAGCTACTTCCTGCCCCGGATCGTCGGGCCGACGGCGGCGGCCGAGATGATGCTGACCGGCCGGCTCATCGACGCGCCGGAGGCCAAGGACAACGGTCTTGTCCTGCGGGTCGTCGACGACGGCACGGTGGTGGACGAGGCGGTGTCGATCGCTTCGGCGATCGTGGCCAACAGTCCGTTCGGAGTCCGGATGACCAAGCAGGTGCTCTGGAACAACATCGACGCCCCGAGTCTCGACGCCGCCATGCAGGTGGAGAACCGCACCCAGATCCTTGCCAGCCTGACCGAGGACTGCCGCGAGGCCGAGGCGGCCTTTCTCACCAAGCGCGCCCCCGTTTTCAGTAACAAGTGAACACGTGACCCGTTATAAGAAGTGATCTGTTACAACAAGTGACGGTTGACAGTGTGACCGTGCCACCTCTGGTGGACGGCACTGACAAGCAGACAAGCAGACAAGCAGACAACCAGACAAGCAGACAAGATGGGCGTGCCATGGTCGAGAAGCAGGTGACCGCATCCGGCGGACCATTGCGTGGGGTACGCGTCGTGGAGCTGGCCGGTCAGGGGCCCGGACCGTTCGCGGCGATGCTGCTCGCCGACATGGGGGCGGACGTCGTCTCGGTGGATCGGTCGCCCGAGACCAGGGTGGAGCTGGCGCCCGCGCTACTCGCCCGCGGCCGGCGGACGGTGACCGTCGACCTGAAGGATCCGGCCGGGGTGGCCGCGGTGCTCGCGCTCACCGACGCCGCGGACGCCTTCATCGAGGGTTACCGTCCAGGCGTGGCCGAGCGGCTCGGTGTCGGCCCCGATGTCTGCCTCGCTCGCAATCCCGGGCTCGTCTACGGGCGGATGACCGGCTGGGGCCAGGACGGCCCCTATGCCCGCAGCGCCGGCCACGACATCAACTACATTGCGCTCGCCGGCGCGTTGGACCCGATCGGTCGGGAGGGTCAGGCACCGGTCCCGCCGCTCAATCTGGTCGGCGACTTCGGCGGCGGCGGAATGCTGCTCGCTTTCGGCGTGATGTGCGCGTTGTTCGAGGCGAAGGCGTCCGGCCTCGGTCAGGTCGTCGACGCGGCGATGGTCGACGGGGCCGCGCTGCTGATGATGATGACGCATGAGATGCGCGCGGCCGGGCAGTGGGACGGCCCGCGGGGCACCAACGTTCTGGACACCGGCGCGCCCTTCTACAACGTCTACGAGACCGCGGACGGCCGTTATGTCGCGGTCGGCGCGATCGAGAACAACTTCTACCGCACGTTGCTGGAGCTGGTCGGCCTCGACCCGGTGGATCCGGCCACGCAGTGGGACAAGGCCGGCTGGCGGCCGATGAAGGCCAGGCTCGCCGAGGTGTTCAGAACACGGACCCGGGACGAGTGGTGCGCGCTGCTGGAACATACCGACGCCTGCTTCGCCCCGGTGCTGTCGATGGACGAGGCGCCCTCGCATCCGCACATCGCCTACCGCGAGACCTTCACCGACAGCGGGGGAGCGGTGCGCCCGGCGCCCGCCCCACGTTTCAGCCGCACACCCGCGTCCACTCCGCCCGGCCCGGTCGAGGCGAGCCTCGATGAGGCGCTGGCCGCCTGGGGCGTGGCTGTCGGCCCATCAGCTGGGCCAGTTCGCCGCGCCGGGCTCGGGTAACGACCCCGGCTGCCCGGCGACGCCGCGTCCCCTATTGCCGGTCGCTCTAAGTGGTCGGCGCCGACCACTAAGTGTTTATAAGCGGATTGCGAAGGAGTGGGAATGCGTACCCGAAGAATCGGCAGCCTGGAGGTATCCGTCGTCGGGTTGGGTTGTAACCAGCTCGGCACCACCTGCGACGAGACCCGGACCGCAGCGATTCTCGACACGGCCGTCGACAACGGCGTGACCTTCCTCGACACCGCTGACGAGTACGGTGCCGGCGCGTCCGAGGAGCTGCTCGGACGTCTGCTGGCCGCACGTCGCGACAAGGTAGTGATCGCGACGAAGTTCGGGTCGACCTACGGCGCGGCGCCCGGTGACGGCGGCGCGAGCCCCCGCTGGATCACGGCAGCCGTCGAGGCGAGCCTGCGGCGGCTGCGTACCGACCGGATCGACCTCTACCAGTTGCATTTCCCCGACCCGACCGTTCCGATCGAGGAGACCCTCGGCGCACTGGACGCGCTCGTCCAGGCGGGCAAGGTCAGGGAGATCGGCTGCGCGAACGTGGGAACGGCCCAGATCGACGAGGCGGCGCGCGCCGCAAAGGACCACGGCCTGCGGCCGTTCGTCAGCGTGCAGAACCGGCTCAACCTGTTGCGGCCGGAGGCGCTCGCCGACACCGTGCCGGCCGCGAGTGCCCATGGTATGGCGTTCCTTCCGTTCTTCCCGCTCGCGTCCGGCGTTCTCACCGGCAAGTACCGCCGGGGGCAGGCTCCGCCCGAAGGTACCCGCCTCGGGGACCATGTAGCCCCTGATGTGGTCGGGAAAATCCTTTCCGACCGCACGCACGATCGTCTCGAGGCCTTCGAGAAGCTGGCCGGCCAGGACGGGCACAGCCTCCTGGAACTGTCGATCGCCTGGCTGATCGCGCAACCGGCGGTGGCGTCTGTCATCGCCGGTGTGACCTCACCCGCGCAGCTTCTCGCCAATGTCGCCGCCGCCGAGTGGGAACTGAGCGAGGACACTGCGGCCGCGGTGTCGGCGCTCACCCACGGCTGAGCTCCGTGGCGCGTCCGGCAGGGGCTCCGGACGGTGCCCGCCTCGGACCTGGGGCGCCAGGGGCGGCGCCGGCCAGGTGCCGGCCCGGTGGGGATTCGGGCCGGGTGGCGTGTGCCCGGTCAGGACGAGTTGCCGCACAGGGGCGCTGTTGACAGCACGTTGAAGTGAGCGCCGTCCGGGCTGACCTGGACGAAGTAGTTACAGGGGTTCTGGCGGACCGCACTGGTGAGGTCGACTGGTGCCAGCAGGCCGCCGGCGGTGTACTGGTTGACCTTGTTGAGTCCGGTGATGAAGCCGTGCCGGGTCGGGCAGCTGCCGGCTGCCTGTACGCCTTGGATGAACATGTCGGCCGCTATCCATCCGTCGAGCGCCATCTGCTGGTTCGGCGGCTGTATCTGCGGAGCGTACTCGATCATCCCCTGTAGAAAGGCTCGGTGTGCCGGGAGGTTGAGCTCAAAGGGCGCAGAGTTGACGGCGATGATACCGCCGGCGAGTTTGGAACCCCATCGGTTGAGCTGGTTGGGGTCGTAGCCGCGCGTCCCGATCCGTACTTTGAGCGGTACGCCGGCCTGCCCGGCCGCGTCAAGAACGGACGCGTACACCTCCGGCGCGGAACTGATGATCAGAGTGTCGGCCTTCAGCCTTTTAATCTCCCGCCCGATGGCGGCGAAATTATCGTTGGGCCCGGAGACGTCGTGGGCATAGACGACATTGATGCCGGACGCGGCCAGGCTTTCGATAACGGCATTTTTCTGCTGTATCGACACCGGGTCGAACTGGACGCCGAGCACGGCTGCGTTGGTGCCACCATGGTCGCGGACAAACCTGGGCCAGGTGGTCTCCGGGAAATAGGTGGTCACGGTGAAGACGTTGTCGTAGCTCGCCTGACCTGCGCT
>NZ_CAUVXL010000255.1:0-17805 GCF_963555915.1 Protofrankia sp. Cas4 | reverse complement strand
GCCGCAACCGCCGGGATCCCCTGATTCTGCAGCCAGCTGCTGGTGTCGTCACTGGCGGCGAGCTGAACAATCCCGAAATCCTGTTCCTCGTTCACCAGGTTGCGGACCACGACAAGGTTCTGCTCCGGCCGGTTCTGGTCGTCGGCCCAGGCGTATGTTAGGTGGCGGCCGTTCACCCCGCCGCGTGCGTTCTCCGTCCCGATACGGGCGTCCACGCCGGCACGAAACGGCAGCAGCGTTGCGTTCGTTGTCCCGGTGTCCGGGTAGACAAGTCCGAACTTGAGCGTGTCAGCACTCACGCCCGGGTCGGCACACAGTTTCGCGGCATCCGCAGCCGAGTTCTTGCTTGATCCTCCGCAACCGACCAGTAAACCTAACGCGGCGACTCCGGCCAGCGCGATTCCGCGACGGCCACGGAACATAGAACGTGGCATCGGTGTACCTCTCCTTCTATCCTGGTAGGCCTATTGAGATGATCTTATGGTCTTCCCGTCCAGGCGGGCTGGCACGCTTTGTTGTCGGCCGGTCACCGGTCCTCCCGGGATGTCCGACCGGCCCGGCCGCTGCCCGTGGTCGCCGTGGTTCGGCGTCTGGCTGGGTTGTCATCGAGTGCTGCTCTGCTCTTCCGATTTTTCTGGTGAGTGGCTACTGTGGCCCTCTTCGCTGCCAATCTCAAGAAACACCGTTGAACGCTGCCGGCGCGGCGGGACAAGGCAGGCGGTTCCGTGGTACGGCAATGGCCGTGCCACGCCCCTGTCGCGGCGCACCCGAGTATGACAAGACACCGAATACCCAATTCAGTTCACTTGAAGGACAACGTGAAGACACGAAATTCTCTCTACTTGAACAATAATCGTGGCGGGCTCGCGGACCTTGCGCGAATTTTTACCAGGTCACGGTTAGGCCGGACCCGGAGGCACAGCGGGTTACGGTTGGTCGCGGGCGCCGCGACGGCGGCCTTTCTTGTGACCGCATGCAGCGGAGGGGCGTCTGACGGGGAGAGTGGTGGCCAGACCGGGACGTCCGGTGACGCGCTGATCGCGGCCCAGGCCGCCCAGGTCGAGGTGTCGAAGGTGCTGCGCAACCCCAGCGGCATCCTGCTCGACGCACCGCTGTCAAGGACGCCGCCCACAGGCAAGATGATCGCCGTAGTGGATTCCCCGACCGGCACGGGCCACGTGAAGAACCAGGGCATTGTCGATGGCGCGCGGGCGCTCGGGTGGCAGGCCGAAGTGATCCCCGTGGGCACGGGCGCCGAGGACGCGGCGGCCGCCTTTGACAAGGGGCTGGACATGCACCCTGATGCCGTCGTCTTCGCCGGTACCCCGGTGGCGCTGCTGAGCAAGCAGCTTGCCAGGGCCAAGGCGCTGAACATCCCCGTCCTGGCGGACAGCATCACCGACCCGATCCAGCCCGGGCTCATCTCGACGTCCCTGGACGGCGCGCCCCAGGTGGCAGAGTACGGCCGGCTTGCCGGTACCTACGTTGCGGCCACGAGCCGGGGCAAGGCGCACGTCGCCCTCTTCACGATCAGCGCCTTTCCGGTTCTCACCGTCTTCGCCAACAGCTTCAAGCAGGCACTCGTCTCAGCGTGTCCAGCCTGCAAGATCGTAGTTGTCAACCAGCAGGTCAGAGATCTCGGGACCAGGACCCCACAGAGTGTCGTGGAAACAATCAAGCGTGATCCGGACATTGACTGGGCGATCTTCTCGATCGGTGATCTGACGATCGGCGTGCCGGACGCGTTGCGGGCGGCCGGGCTGCAGGGCAAGGTCAAGATTGGCGGCGAGACCCCGACCACGGCCAACATTGAGGCATTGCGGGCCGGGACGGAGGAGGTCTGGACGGGTTTCGCCGCGACGATCCTCGGCTGGCGCGACGCCGACCTGCTCGCCCGCTATTTCAACGGCGACGACCTCGACCGGGCGAACCGGACGTTGCTGCCCACCCAGCTCATCACCAGGGACACCGTGGACGCGGCTGCGCTGGACTCGACCGGGTACTACGTGGGTTTCCCAGGTTACGTCGATGCCTTCAGACAGCTCTGGAAGGTCGGATAGTTCCGGAGTCCGCGTCACCGGCCGCCGGGCGCTCTTAGGATATGTCCGCTATCCTGAATCAGCCTGGCGGGTGGACGGCGTCGTGGCCGTGGCCGTGGCCGTGTCTCGCGCGATCGCGAACCCCGGCCCCGCGTCCCCGAACCAAGTGGGAGAGGTGGTGCAGGGTGGTCTCGGACCAGCTGCCGTCGTCGTTGTCGGCGTGCGTATATGACAGTGATCATGAGCTTTTCCGTGACGTGGTACGGGCTTTCATCGCACAGCGCGTGCTTCCGAACATCGATGCGTGGGAGCGGGCCGGTATCGTCGATCGGGCGATGTTCTCCGACGCCGGTGCGCAGGGCCTGCTCGGATTCGGTGTCGATGAGAAGTACGGGGGTCCCGGTATCGAGGATTTCCGGTTCAACGCGATCGTGGGGCAGGAATTCGGCCGTGCGCTGGTCTCTTCAGCGGGCCTCGGTCTGACCTTGCAGAATGACATCGTCCTGCCCTATCTGCTCGGCCTCGCCACGGACGAACAGAAGGCGCGCTGGCTTGCCGGTACGGTTTCGGGTGACACTGTCCTCGCGGTGGCCATGACCGAACCGGGTACCGGCAGCGACCTTGCGGGTATCCGGACTCGCGCGGTCCGCGATGGTGACGTCTACGTGGTCAACGGAGCAAAAACCTTCATCTCCTCCGGTCAGCATGCTGACCTCGTGGTAACCGCCGTACGTACTGCCGACGATCCGCACCGTGGGCTGTCGCTGCTCGTCATCGAGCGCGGGATGGCGGGTTTCGAACGGGGCCGTAACCTGGAGAAGATCGGTCTGCATGCGCAGGACACCAGCGAGCTGTCCTTCATCGACGTCCGGGTGCCGGTCGCCAACCTTCTCGGGGAGGAGAACCGCGGGTTTTATGCCCTGGTCGGCAACCTGCCGCAGGAGCGGCTGTCCATAGCGGTCACCGGGCTGGGCGTGGCGGAGGGCGTGCTCGCCCAAACCCTGGTCTATGTGAAGGAGCGCACCGCCTTCGGCCAGCCGATCGGGTCCTTCCAACACAGCAGGTTCGTCCTGGCGGAGCTGGCGACCGAGGTCGACATCGCCCGTACGTTCATCCTCGACTGTCTGGTGGAGCATCTGCGTGGCGAACTCAGTGCCGCGCGTGCGGCCAAGGCGAAGTACTGGGTCACCGACCTTCAGTGTCGGGTTTCCGACCGTTGCCTGCAGTTGCACGGAGGGTACGGCTATATGCGTGAGTATCCGGTTGGCAGGGCCTTCGTCGATTCCCGGGTTCAGACGATCTACGGTGGGACCAATGAGATCATGAAGGAGATCATCGGTCGGGATCTCGGTTTGTGACCAGCTGTGGGCGTTGCGGGTGCGGTTCACCCAGGTTTTCGCCTCGCGGCCCCGGGGGCCCGGGATGGGTGGGCGACGGTGTTCGCGGACACCGCCGCCTGTCTCACCCCGGGACAGCCGGTGATCGGCTGGTCAGCGAGGGGCCATCCGGATGGCGCCGTCAAGACGGATGACCTCACCGTTGAGCATCGGGTTGGCGATGATGTGCTCGACCAGCGCGCCGTACTCGTCGGGGTCGCCGAGGCGGTTGGGGTGGGGCACCTGGCGGCCGAGCGAGGCCTGCGCCTGCGCCGGAAGGCTCGCGAGCATCGGTGTGGCGAACAGACCCGGGGCGATGGTCACTACTCTGATCTGCTTGTCCGCGAGGTCGCGGGCGAGCGGCAGGGTCATGCCGACGACACCCCCCTTGGAGGCGGAGTAGGCGGCCTGTCCGATCTGGCCCTCGAACGCGGCGACCGACGCGGTACACACGACCACGCCACGCTCACCCGTGATGGGCTCGTTGCGAGCCATCCGCTCGACGGCAAGTCTGATCACGTTGAACGTGCCGATCAGATTGATCGTGACCGTGCGGGTGAACGTCTCCAGCGGCATCACGCCGGTCTTGCTGAGGATCCGGGCCGGCGGTCCGATCCCGGCGCAGTTCACCACGACGCGCAGGTCGCCCAGGCTGTCGGCGACATCGAGCGCGGCGGAGACCTGCTCGGAGTCGGTGACGTCCGCGGGCGCGAAGGTGGCCTTGCCGAGATCGGCGGCGGCCTGCTCACCACCTGATGTGGGCAGGTCCAGCAGCACGACGCTCGCGCCCGCGCTCACGAGACGACGGGCTGTCGCGAACCCGAGCCCGGACGCTCCCCCTGTGATCACAGCGATGCCGCCGGCGATATCCATCTGTCCGAGTCCTCTCCTGTTTCGTTCGTGCCGTTGCCGTTCCTATTGCCGTTCCTATTGCCGTTCCTATTGCCGCTGCGACTGCCGCTGCCGGGCGCTCTTACAGCCGCTCGATGATGGTCGCGTTGGCCATACCGCCGCCCTCGCACATCGTCTGCAGGCCGTACCTGCCGCCCGTTGCTTCCAGATAGTTGACCAGCGTCCCCAACAGGCGGGTACCGGATGCGCCGAGCGCGTGCCCGAGGGCGATCGCGCCGCCACGAGGGTTGAGTTTCGCCGGATCGGCGGCGAGATCGTGTGCCCAGGCCAGCGGTACGGGTGCGAACGCCTCGTTGACCTCATAGGCGTCGATGTCGTCGATGGTCAGACCGGCTCGCGCGAGGACCTTCTGGGTTGCCGGGATGGGGCCGGTGAGCATCAGCATCGGGTCGTCACCAACCACCGAGAACGCGTGGAAGCGGGCGCGTGGGCGCAGGCCGAGCTCATTGGCGGTCTGCTCGCTCATGATCAGCGCAGCGGACGCCGCGTCCGTGAGCGGGGAGGAGTTCCCAGGGGTGATCTTCCAGTCGATGTCGGGGAACCGTGCCCTCATGTCCGCGGTGGCGAAGGAGGGCTTGAGGGCTGCGAGCCCCTCGGCGCTCGTGCCCGCCCGCACGGTCTGGTCGACCAGATGCGTGCCGGTTGTGCCATCCGGCGCGGGTGCCGTCACCGCCACGACCTCGTTGTCGAACGCGCCCGCAGCCGCGGCGTCGGCGGCGCGCTGGTGAGAGGCCGCCGAGTAGGCGTCGAGAGCCTCGCGGTCGAGCTTCCACTTCTTGGCAATCAGCTCGGCTGCGACGCCCTGGTTGACCAGGCCCTGAGGGTAGCGGGCGTGGAGTCCCGCGTCCTGCGGGTCCTGGCCGATGGTCGGCGTGCCCATCGGAATGCGGCTCATCGACTCGACGCCACACGCGATCACGATGTCGTAGGCACCGGCGATCACACCCTGCGCACCGAAGTGCGCGGCCTGCTGACTGGAGCCGCACTGGCGATCGACTGTTGTCGCCGGCACGGTCTCCGGAAATCCCGCGGAGAGCACGGCGTTCCGGGTGATGTTCGAGGACTGCTCACCCACCTGCTGGACACATCCGCCGATGACATCCTCGACTCGTGCCGGGTCGAGGCCATTGCGTTCGATCAACGACCGAAGCACGGTCGCGAGCAACGCAACCGGGTGTACCCCGGACAGGGCGCCGCCCGGCTTGCCTCGTCCGGACGCGGTCCGAACGACATCAACGATGACAGCGTTGTTCATGAATTTCCCTCCGGGCGGGCTCTGGTCGGCCAGCGGCTGCGCGATCCCGATCCTGCTCGCGCGGCAGGAGGCCCTGAACAATCAAGGAAGTCGCCGGGCGTGGTCACAACGAACCGCTCGCCGACCTCTGTCGTCAGTGGACTACCGAGCCCATCGTCATCCACCGGACATTACGCGGTCAAAAAACCGGAATTTTTGGTAGGTTAAAGACCTTTTTATCCTGATTTTTGGATCCGGGATTTCCACGTGTGCGACGGTCGGGTCCGGGGGAGTCGGCGGCACGGCAGCCGGCCCCGAGCCGAGGTGTCGTCCCGTGGTCACGACGGGGACGGCTGCCTCCGTCGTCGCGTAGAACATCAGTTATGCATGGGCGCGGTGACCGATGGTGGCGGCTGGGGCCGGCGGTGGTGGGGTTGGTTGTGCTGATCGGCTTGGCGGTGTTGTGGGTGCAGGCGCCGATCTTCTACCCGCCGCCGGCCGACGGTCGGGCACCGGCGATCGCGACCACTCGTACCGGGATCGTCATCGCGGGTGCCGCATTGATCATATTTGCTGGTCTGATGATGAGCCTTGCCGAGATCCGCCGGGCCGCCACCCGGGCGACCGAGAGAGATCGACAGGTGGCTGAGCGGCAGCTGGCCGGACAATTGATCGAGCGTTACACCCGAGCGGTCAACCAGCTGGGCTCGGACACGGCGGACGTGCGTCTCGGCGGGATCTATGCTCTCGAGCGGCTCGCGGGGGGTTTTCCCGAGGAGCAACCCGCCGTGGTCGAGATGCTGTCGGCGTTCGTCCGCGAGCACACGCGCCTCGGTCGGCCCGGCAACCGGCGGTGCAAGAGCGCGGCCGACGGACCGGAGACCGACATCCAGGCTGCGATCAACGTACTGGGTCGGCTCCCGGCGCGGGACGGGGTCCTGCGTGCCGATCTGACCGGCGCGGACCTGGCCGGTGCCCGGTTGGACCGTGCGAATTTCACCCGTGCGCGACTTGACGGCGTGAACCTCGCCGGCGCCCGGCTGGTTGAGGCGAACCTCACGCGGGCCGGGCTGGTCGGGGTGAACCTGCGCACCGCCCGTCTCGACGGGGCGGATCTGACCGGAGCTCTGCTGGACAGGGCCAACCTCACCGATGCCCGGTTGGAAGGGGCCGACCTCACCGGCGCATGGCTGGACGGCGTGGATCTCACCGGCGCGGTGCCGCTGACACAGGAACAACTTGAGGCTGCCCACGGGGATGCCGCGACGGTCCTGCCGGTGGGGTTCACCCGGCCGACCTCCTGGCCCGAGGCGATAACCGTCCTGCTCTGACCGGGAACCTCCGGCTGGTCTGGATCGGATGGCTGCGAGTCGGACAGAAGATCCAAAACGCGCTCTGAGTGCCGACTCGCGGATCCCGGCAGCGGCTGAATACCTCGTTAGCACCGGATACCCGGTCGACACCCGTCGGTCGACGCTGCGGGCATTGCGCAGTGCGTTCCGGTGGACGTGACCTAGCTATCAGTTTCGCGACAGCTTGGTCGGGAAATCATGTGTGGTGAGCGGCGCGGCCCCGATCGCGACTCTGTCGGTCGCCTGTCGCCGGGTGCGATCGCCATGCGGGCGAGATGCGGGCGAGAGGTCGCCATTGGTCCGGCGTTCCGGGGGTATTTAACGCTAGGTAATGATGGTTACGATCCGAGATTGAGTGGATGCCCTGTGGAAGCAGCCTGAAAGATCCTTTTTCGGCTGCTGCTGGAATCGACGGCCAGAGCATCGCGGGCATTTGCTTCCAGTCGGACTCGGATTGATGTGAAAATGTGGCGAGAGTCATACGCATGCCCGGCATTGCAAAGATCGTTTAAATGTGTCCTAATCGGACATTAGCCGCAAAAAGACAAGAGGCAGCCGAGGCGGTGATCCCGTCCCGGCTGCCTCGGCTGCCTCTTGTGTGCGGTGTCCCGTGCTGGAACCGCGGAGCCGGTCCCGCGTTGCGGTGACCGGGTGGAGCGTTGGCGTCAGGCTGCGCCGACGGCGGTCAGGGCGACCCGGGCGTGATCGGTGAGATCGGCGGCCCCTGCGCACCCGGTCCGTTCGATCTCACGGCAGAGCGTCGCGACGTCCCGGCCGGCCATTCCGGAGTCGAGAAGAGCAGCCTGCTCCACGGCCTGATGCCCGAGCTGAATAGCGGCGTCGGCATCGCCGGCCTGGACGTGCGCCACACCGAGTCTGGTCATGGCTTCCACCCGGGCGCGTGGGAAATCACCGGCCAGCCCGTCCGCGGCATTGTCCAGGTACGGAATCGCCGCGGCTCCGTCACCGCTGGCCAGTAGCGCTTCACCAGCGAAAAGTGAAATGCAGGACGGGACGCACCAATAGATGTGCGGAGGATCCTCCGCCGGCTGCGACTGGCTGATGAGATGAACCGCGTCCTCGGCCGTCCTGGCTGCGGTGGTACTTTCGCCGGCACGGCCGTACGCGAGAGCCAGCGCGCCGGAGATTGCCGCCTTCTCGGTGGCCGTCATCGCCGCCCGGGCCCCGGCCTGAGCCGACCGGAGCATGGTGACGGCGTCATTCGGGTCGCCATACCATGCCGCCTGCTCAGCCATGCAACGCAGGATGTTGGCACCGAGCGCGGGTTGGCCGGCCTCGCCGGCGGCCCGTAGCGCGACCATCCACAGGCGCTGGGCGCCGCCGTGGTAGCCGCTGTCGAACGCTGCCCACCCGGCCAGGCGGGCCAGCTCAGCCGCGACGGCGTACAGCCGTGCCTCGTGGGCGTGGCCGTACAGGGCGGTCCGCAGGACGCGTACGGCGACCCGCAGCTCCGCCATGGAAAGCTCGTATATGTCATCTCCTCCTAGAACGTCATCCATCTTGCGAAGCGTGTCGACCCGCCGCTCGAAACCCGCGACGAGCGAGTCGTTCACGCGCTTTCCTTCGAGCGCCGCGGCAAGCCCGGCTGAATCGGTCATGAGCCAGTGATGTGCGACCGAGGTCAGCGCCACGCCGGACACGCTGAGAAATTTCCGCCGTTCCATGTTGGCGGTCACCTCCTCGAACCCGACGGCCAACCCGTCAGGTCTCCATAGAAGGTCGAGATCGGCGTCTGCCCATCGAGCCTCCCCATCGTCAACTGAATTCGACATGAGTGCCAGAGCCCCGGTTTCGGGCCCGGTGTAGTCGCACGCCCAACCGAGGGCGACGACATTGGTGCAGTAATAGCGGGATAGTAGATCACAGTGTTCCCAGCTCGGGCGTTTGCCGCCCTCGTACTCTGAGAGGCGCTGCGCGGTCAACGCATCCCATGGTCTACCGATGTCCTCGGCGAGACTCCGGATCTCGTCCGCTGCCCGCGCCAGAGACAGGCCGCGGATCTGGCGTGCATGCTGCAACGGACCGATGGTAACCCTTCGAGGAGGCATCTGACCTTCTCCCATTTGGCCGTCATGTCAAGGCATGTACTCGGAACGTAGCCAACCCCCCCTCCGGAGTCTAAGGACCCGAGGTCACCTGTGGTGAGTCGTTCTTCCTGGTCGGTCCGCGGCGGGGCACCTTGATTCTCGCCGGATTACGTCCCGGCCGGTATTCGCCGGCACCGTATGCGACCTCCGCCGGGTGCCGGGTCCTCGCGACTCAGGTGTACGCGGAGTATCCGGACGGTGATCGTGCGGATCTGCGAACTGCCGCCCCGATGTCACTGGAAACCCTGATTCCCAGCACTTCGAACGAATGGCGGCGACGGGACGTTGTACCTCAGCCTTTATTCATGAGTCCCTGGCGTCGGCCCAGGTCATATTCCCCGTTCACTGGTTCTGAAACATTGCGAGTAGACACTCACTGGGGCCGGTCGTACGCTTCTGTTCGATTTAGTCTTCATGTCGACGCGACCACGGGACGGTGTCGGATGAGCAGAAGAGTTCTTGTATTGGACGCGGCTGGCGAGCTGCGCGGCCAGTTCGAGGACATGAACACCGCATATATGTGGCGTCATGTTCGGGCACAGGAGCCGCAGTCCCCAGAGGATTTGGAAGTTTGGCGGCAGCGCAGCGCCTGCCGGGATGAGGACCCGGAGTTGTTCTTCCCGGTGGGTACCACCGGGCCGGCACGGCGCCAGCTGGAGGAGGCCAAGGCCGTCTGCCGGCGCTGTCTGGTGATCCGCGAATGCCTGAACTGGGCGCTCGACACCGGCCAGGATGCCGGGGTTTGGGGCGGTTTGGACGAGGATGAGCGTCGAATCCTGCGCCGTCAGCTCGTGAGCGCTCCCGCTCCCCGGGTGCCACAGTGATCACGAAGACGTTGCCGAGGGCCGTCTCGCCGGTGTTGCTGGCCTGCGCGATGGCGGATTGGCAGCATGCCGCGGCTCGCCTGTGGATCGCCGCACGCGAATATGCCGAGGCTGTGACCTCGGAGAGCGATGTCATGACATCCCTTGCACGGCTGATCGCGGACGGTGCGCCGGAAGGAGAGATTCACCAAGCGCGGGCACTGCTGGCCCATCTGATGGCTATTCGCGCAGAGGCCGGGTGCAGGCTGGGACTGACCGGGCTGCCGGACGAACTCGCTCGTGCGGGCCGCGACCTGCTGTCGGCCGCTCCTCTCGCGCGCAAGCACGCGATCCCCCGGCCGCGCGAGGGCGCTGCCTGATGATTGGACTCCGTGGGACGGCGACAACGGCTGTCGGTCGTCCGCGAGTGCGGGGCAGCGCACCCCGAGGAATGTTCCGTCGAGGTTTCGCCGCATTGACGCGGTGGTGTCGCAACGCGGTCGACCGGCGTACCCGACGCCCGACAACTGTTTCTGCAACGAACTGGTCGGCGCTGCGCCGGTGTTACCTCGGCCGCATCCCCGAGGCTACCGAGAACCCGATCGAAAATCGTCGGAACATAACATCGCGTGGGTCTCCGCCGGGCAGGGCACGGCCTCCGGAGGCGCGAAAAGAGTCATGATCACGCCTTCCTCGGTCTGCAGCTGAGGTCCGCGTGGTCGGAAAAGCTCCCCGGCGCGGTGGCTGACAACAGTCGCGACCCCCGGGTGAGACCCCGGCGCGGGCCATTTACCGCTCCCCTCCGCGGCGCAATGGCCCGCGCCGGCTGGTTAGCTCCTTTCGAGCCTGCGCTGCGGGCTCCTTGCCGCTGCCCGAGTGGTAACACGAGTGGAAACGACGCGACAGGTAACTGACCCGTACTTGCGCACGAGTGACACGAGTGAAAGGAGTCGGCCATGACCAACTGGCATGTACGGTCCTACGACACCACCGATCACACCGCCACGGTTCAACTGCTTGAGGAGGTCAGATCTGACGCGGAAGGGCCGTCGTTTGATCTGACGGACACGGTTCTCGCGTTGCGCGAGGACACTCCCGCTGTCGTCGCCGTCACACCCGACCAGTGCGTCGGCGTTGCGGTCGGGAAATATGAACGAGGACACGCTCGGGTCCTTGCGCTGGCAATCTCGCCCGCATGGCGATACCGGGGCATCGGGTCCGCGCTCCTGCAGGCGCTGGAGAATCAGCTCATTCACGCCGGTCACCGCCGCATCACCACGCTGCTCGGGCCGGGCCAGTTCGGGGAACTAGCCTTCCGGAACAGGGGATTCGCCAAGACCGGGCTCACGCTCTATGAGAAGTACGAGCCGCTGCGGCCGGTTGACGTCACGACCGTGGAGCGCTGGGGCGGTACCCTGCTCACCGCGGCGGAATGGCACAGTCTGGCCGGGATGGCCGAGGGCAAGAAACTGGTGGAACAGCGCCTGCTCCTTCCCATCAAGGAAAACGAGCTGGCCGAGACGTACGGGGTGGTCACACCGACGACCATGCTTCTGTTCGGGCCGCCGGGCACCGGGAAGACGTCGTTCGCGCGGGCCGTGGCGGCGCGCCTGGAATGGCCGTTCGTGGAACTTCTGCCATCCCGGCTGGTCGCGACCGGCGGCGGCAACCTGGCCGGCGAGCTGCGCACGGCCATCACCGAGCTCATGCAGGTCGAACGGGTCGTGGTCTTCATCGACGAGGTGGACGAGATCGCGCAGTCCCGGGACGCGGTCGGGCCGGAGAGCCAGTCCGTGGTGAACGAGCTGCTGAAGGCCATCCCGCAGTTCCGCGGCGCCCCGGGGCGTCTGTTGATCTGTGCGACGAACTCGATCGCGGCGCTGGACCCGGCGTTCATCCGACCTGGCCGCTTCGACCTTGTTCTTCCGGTCGGGCCGCCGGACGCGCCCGGCCGCCGCCTGCTGCTCGACAGGTTCCTCGAGCGGATCGACAACAAGCAGGTCGACATCGAACCGGTTGTCGCGGCCACCGAGCTGTTCACCCCGGCCGATCTTGCTTCTGCCGTGCAACGCGCGGTGGCGGCGGCATTCCACCGCGCGGTCGACAAGGGTGAGCGCCTGCCGGTGACCACCGAAGACCTCCTGGCGGCGGCGCGTTCGTCGCGGCCGACCATCAGCGCCGACGAGCTTGACCGCTTCCGCTCAGACGCCAGGGCCTTCACCCGCAGCTGAAGCTTCCGCCACTGCTGCCCCAGGGCCTGTCTGATGGATATTGGTCGATGCGGGCGATGATCCAGAAGGAGGCCCGCAAGGCGGAGGAGGAGCCGATAGCGGTGTTCTATCGGTGACGACGACAACGCGGCGAGGCGCCTTCTGGGCATCGCCGTTGGGGTCTCCGTTGTCTGCATTGACCCCGATGGTGCACAGTTGATGTGTTCATGTCTACTAGCACCAGTTGTTGTTGTGTTTTGCATGTCTTGCTGTTGGTTTTTGCTGTACCGAGGGGATCGTGCGGACGGGGAGCGTCGAGATGACCATGGCTGTGCAGGCTCACCAGGTTGGGTGAGCCTGCACAGCCGCTGCTTGCGGCTACTTCCCGCCGGTGTCGGACAGCAGGGTCAGCGCGTAGGCCGCCCGGAAGTACTTGTTCGTGCCCAGGTCCGAGATGGTTTTGACGTTCAGTGCCTGATTGAGCAGTTTTCCGTCATCATCGGTCACTCCGGCGAGCGCGCTCACCGGCGCGCGGAGCACCTCGCTGAGGCTCTTGTTCTCCCAGTTCTTGTCCAGCTGCGTGTCAAGGTCTGCGCTGATCGGCATGTTCTGGTTCCCCTTCTCCGGAGGCTGGCCCGTGCGACTACGAGTCTGCGCCGGCGGCGGGGAGATCGCCGGGCGTGCCGGGTCGCCGGGCGCTCTTATCTCTTGAACCCGGCCACCGGGTTGAGCAGGACGTCGCGGTGGCGCCAAGCCAGGCGGAGCAGAGCCGCACCGGCCGGCTGCATGGGTTCGGTGCCGGTCTCGGTCTCGGTGCCGGTCTCGGTGCCGGCGTAGCGCTCGACGGTCTCGGCTGTGAACGGGATGCCCGTGACCGCACCGCTGCCGTCGGACCGGGTGCCGATCACATGACCTTCGGTGTTGGTCGTGACGAGGTTCGCGAACAGCGTGTCGAAGACGTCCGCATCGAAGACCGCGGCTTGGAGCATGTCCACGACGAGCGTGAGGGGGTCGACGCCGGTCCCGAGCCAGAACACCCGCAGCTGGCCGGCGGTTCGAGCCTGCGCCAGGGCGCGGTACAGGGGCCAACTGTCGTAGTCGAGCGGTGCCGTGTCGGTACCGTAGGACTCGTCCGTGCCGAGCAGTTCCTCGGACAGCTCCCGGACGGTTGCCCGCCACAGGTCAAGGTCGTTGGCCTCGTTCCAGGCCGCGTCCGCGGACGGCTGGAACATGCCGACGGGCATCACCTGGTAGAGCCCGCCCCCGCTGGCGACCTTGGCCGGGTCCCGCCAGTGCAGCGGGAAGCTCGCCTGTCCTGATGTGGGGTCACGGCGCAGTACCAGGGTACTGATCGCTGGGAGCAGCGGGCGCCGCCCGCCGTCGAACGGGTCGCCGATGAGCTGGCGCCACGGCAGTTCCGGCCAGCTGACAGGCGGAAGGACCGGTCGTGACCCGCCGGACATCTCACCGGACATCTCACCGGACATCTCACCGGACATCTCACCGGACATCTCGCCGGGCGGCGGTGCCGATCCCACGTCGGTGACCCTGGCCAGGACGGCCCCGGCAAGTTCGTGCGCTGCGGCTTCGCAGATGTTGATGACGTCGAAGTAGGAACCCGGGGCGAACATCAGGCGCCACGGGCTCCCGCCGGCGGGCGGTTCGAGGCCGACGAGCCGGTAGGTCGTGCGGTTCTCCAGCAACCGAGGTGGGTCGAGCGCAGTCAGCGCGTGGGCGTAGGTGGCGAATGATTGTCCCTGTTGTTCTGGTTCTCCCGTTGGTGGCGGGCTCGCTCGCAGGGCCGCGGTCTCGGGTTCGGTTCCGTTGACCTCGCCCGGCGCCACGTCGGTTGTCCACCCCACCTCGACCTCTGCCAGGGGGACGGCCCGGTCCGGGATCCACCCCGGCGGCGCGAGCAGGGGTGTACCAGCCACCCGTGCCGACGGCGGGTACAGCTCACCGGCGAGCCGGGTCAGCCGGTGGCGGTGGCTGTTGAGGAACCGTCGGACGGTCCGCCACTGTTCGTGAGCGACCTGGCTGTCCCGGTCATCCACGCCTTGCCGTGGCCGTTCTGTCCCCTGCACGGGCCGATCCTCTCCCACCCGCGGATCCTCCTCTCCCACCCGCGGATCCTCCCCTCCCACCGGTGGATGGCGGTCCGGGACGCCCTCGCGGTTTTGGTGGGAGCCGCGGCACAAGTAGCGTTCCACTGGTGGTCGTATTGTGGTCAACGGCGCTTCCTCGTTCGTTGGTTGTGGGCATGATGAGGACAATGCGGACACGTGGAAGCGCGGTCGTGGCGGCTGACGGAGGTCTGCCCGGCCTGCTGGGCCTGCTCGTGGTCGCCGATGTCGTCATCCCCGGGATCAACCTGACTGGCTTCTACGGGCTGGTGCCCTTGATCGCCTCCGCTACCGGCTCAACGGTGGTCACCGTTGCCGTCGGGCTCGCGGCGGTTGCCGCTGCCGTGGCATCGGGCACGTGGGACCATCGGTTCGGTACCGGGCAGCATGTCGCCGCGTGCGTGCTGGTCACCGTCCAGGCCGCGGTTGCGGTCTACGTTGCGGTGACAAGGCAGCACAGGGAACGGGAGCTGGGACGCGTCCGCGTCGTGGCCGAGGTGGCCCAACGCGCGCTGCTACCGGTGGTACCCGCCACCGTCAACGGGGTCGCGTTCGCCGCTCGATACCTGTCCGCCGCGGCCGAGACCCTTGTCGGTGGGGACCTCTACGAGGTCGTGACCGCATCGGGCGGCACCCGAATGATCATCGGGGATGTGAAGGGCAAAGGCCTACCCGCGGTCCGGCTGACCACGGTCGTCCTGGGTGCGTTCCGTGAGGGAGCCGCCAACCACCCGGAGCTCGAGGGGATTGCCGGGGCCTGCGCCCGGGCGGTTTCGCGAGAAGCGGGCGCCGAGGACTTTGTCACGGCCCTGCTCGTCGACATCCATTCGGACGGGACGTTGCGGTTGATCTCTGCTGGGCATCCACCGCCGATCCTGTTGTCCGGAGAGTCGGCGTACCCGCTGGCGATCATCGATCCCAGCCCCCCGCTGGGTATTGCCGAGGACTTCACGGCGACCATCAGCAGCTGGGCTCCGGGTGACCGGTTGCTGCTGTTCACCGACGGCCTGATCGAGGCACGTGACAGCAGGCGGGCGTTCTTCAGCCTCAATGACCACCTTGCGGAGCTGACAGCGGTCACTCTTGACACGGCGCTGGACGCGCTGGTTGCTCATCTGCACCGTCATGTCGGCGGGAAGCTGCACGACGACCTCGCCCTGCTCATCGCCGAACGGTTGCCCGCACCCGACCGCGCGACCGCGGCAGTCGGTGGGACGCCGGTGACCGCGACCGGATCAGCGTTCTCCGTTTCCCGCCCCGATTCCCTCACCGAAGGATGACCGGATGACGTGTCGGTACCCGCGGGCGGCGTCCGGTCGGCATCGTACAGCGAACGTTCAGTAATCGATCTCACTCTTTGCGGGTTTGGGGCACGTCGCCACGCCGGGCTGACCGGGGCGGTCGCGTCCGGCGGCGGCATGAACACCGACGACGACCTGCGGCTGGTCGCTGAGCCGACGCCGACCGGCGGTGCCGGTCGGGCTGACCCGGGTTCGTGGCATGTCCGGCCGGTAAAGTACGGGTTTCGGTTGGCGCACCATTCGGGCGGGTTCACGATCCAAGTCATCGGGGTTGGCGACCTGGCCGGTACTGTTTGACACGAGTGGGCGAGAAAGGAGATTTGACAATCGTGGTGTGTCCCACCCGGAAATCTCTGTTTCACGTCGGTAACCGGGCTGGTCCGCCGGCTGGCCGGGAACGGCGCGGTCACCGGGCGGAGTCGAGAGCTCCCGGCTCCCTCCCGCTTGCGTCGGCGGCGGTCCCAGGGATGCGTTACTGATGGCTGATGGTCCAGATCTTTCCGTAAGGACGCTGGGGCCCTGTCGGATCACGTCGCCGCTGGCGCCGTTGATCGGTGACAAGCGAACGACCCAGCATTATGTGGACGAGGATGACCGTGTTCTTCTCGACGACACGTTGTCCATGGTTGCACAACGTGATATGCCCGTCGACGCTCTCCCCGGATTCGAGCCGGCCGGGCCCCGGCGAAAGATTTTCTTTGATCCGTCCAAGACCCGGGTCGGAATTGTCACCTGTGGGGGGTTGTGTCCCGGTCTGAACGACGTCATCCGTGGCCTGGTGTTCGAATTGACCTCGCACTACGGCGTCACCAGAATCTTCGGTTTCCGCAACGGATACCAGGGGTTCATCGCCCAGTACGGCCACAGCGTCCTGGACCTGACCCCCGAGCTCGTCGGCACCATCAACGAGAACGGTGGAACAATCCTCGGAACCTCACGCGGGCAACAGGACCCGGAGGAGATCGTTGACTGCCTGGAACGGATGAGCATCACCATTCTGTTCGTCGTCGGCGGTGACGGCTCGCTGCGCGGCGCGCTTGAGCTTGCCCGGATCGCGCGCGAACGAGGTGACAAGATCGCTATTGTCGGCGTCCCGAAGACGATCGACAACGACATTCCCTACATCGACCAGAGCTTTGGTTTTCAGACGGCGTTCGGGAAGGCGGCCGAGTCGATACGGGCTGCGCACGTCGAGGCGACGTCCTCGCCCAACGGCGTCGGCGTGGTGAAGCTCATGGGCCGGCATTCGGGATTTCTGGCCTGTTACGCGTCGCTGGCGAACAGCGACGCGGACGTGGTGCTCATCCCTGAAGTGCCCTTCGCTTTTGACGGTGACGGTGGGCTCCTGAACTTCCTGCACAGGCGGGTCGAGGAGCGGGGCCACGCCGTCGTCGTCGTCGCGGAAGGCGCCGGCCAGGAACTTCTCGCGCAGGAGGAGCAGGGCCGGGCGCCGCAGGGCAGCGACGCCTCGGGCAACATCAAGCTCCGGGACGTCGGCCAGCTCCTGACCAGGCGGGTCACGGAACATTTCGGCGCGGTGGACATCGAGCTGAATCTGAAATACATCGATCCGAGTTATGTGATCCGCAGCGTACCGGCCAATCCCTACGACAGCGTGTACTGCATCCGGCTGGCGCACGCCGCGGTCCACGCGGCGATGTCCGGCCGTACCGAGATGGTGGTCGGCCGGTGGCGTCGCAGGTTCGTGCACGTCCCGATTCCGCTGGCTATCAGTCACCGCAGTCAGGTTGATCCCGCCGGCGACCTCTGGCTGTCGGTCCTGGAGGCTACCGGCCAGCCGGTTCGCTTCGGCTGACCACCGGATCGCGTGTTCGATGCGGGCCGGTCTACGTGGGCCGTTCGACGTAGGCCGGTCTACGTGGGCCGGTCTACGTGGGCCACTCGACGTAGGCTGAGAGCGTGCCTGCCTATGAATACCGTTGTCGTACCTGCGACACCAGCTTCGAGGTGCGACGTGGTATCACCGAAACAGCCGCTGTTAGCACGCCGTGTCCGACTGGTCACGCCGATACCAGCCGGGTGTTCACCGCGGTCGCGGTGACCCGCGCGGGTTCGTCGCCGGCTTCCGGGTCGGCTTCGCTGCTGCCTGCCCCGTCGGGTGGCGCCTGCTGCGGCGGTGGCTGCTGTACCTGACTCGGCGCTGTATGGCCCGATGGGCTCCCGCGAAGAACTTCGCGGGAGCCCATCGCTTTTGCCGGATTATCGTGCTCTCAGTTTATTTTGGACTATATTTCCCTTATCTGTCGGTATTTTCGATTTAGTCTTTTTGTGCGTCAGGCCCCTGTCGTCGGTTGCTCTAAGCTTGATTTTTAACCTGCTTGACCTG
>NZ_CAUVXL010000254.1:0-3910 GCF_963555915.1 Protofrankia sp. Cas4 | reverse complement strand
AAGCTAAGGCCAATCTCACACTTGCTGCTCTGTCACGTTGGGCGTCACTTGCTTAGTCTTACTAAGCAAGTTTTCGGGTGAGGCGAGTGGTGTTCGCGGAGGGCTGCCAGGTGCCGGACTCAGATCGCGTCAGACAACGAATTTCGGATGATATCGGGATTGATCGGCTGCCGCCTGCGGCTGATCAATCCCCTGTACCAGGTCCCCGCTACAAGTGGATCGCCCTGTCCAATACCACGCTCGGTCTCCTGATGGCAACGGTGAACGGATCGATCGTTCTGATCGCCCTGCCGGAGATCTTCCGTGGGATCGACATCAACCCGCTGAGCCCGGGTAACACCAGTTACCTGCTGTGGATGATGATGGGCTTCCTCGTCGTCACCGCTGTGCTGGTGGTGACGTTCGGACGGCTCGGCGACATGTACGGCCGCGTCCGTATGTACAACCTGGGTTTTGCGATCTTCACCGTCTCCTCGATCCTGCTGGCCGTCACCTGGATGCACGGCACTGCGGCCGCTCTCTGGCTGATCGGCTGGCGGATTGTGCAGGGCGTGGGCGGGGCGTTCCTCTTCGCGAACTCCACGGCGATCCTGACCGACGCCTTTCCGGCCCGCCAGCGTGGTTTGGCGTTGGGTATAAACGTGGTCGCCGGCATCTCCGGCACGTTCCTGGGCCTGTTGCTCGGTGGCCTGCTTGCCCCGATCAGCTGGCACTGCGTCTTCCTGGTGTCGGTACCGTTCGGGGTTCTGGGTACCTTCTGGGCCTATACGAGCCTCCAGGACAGCGGTGTGCGGCGACGCACGACGATGGACTGGTGGGGGAATATCACGTTCGCCGTCGGGCTGATCGCGCTGCTCGTCGGCATCACCTACGGCATTCAGCCTTACGGCGGGCACACGATGGGCTGGACCAACCCCTGGGTGCTCGCCGCGGTGATCGGTGGCGTGGTCACGCTGGTTGTGTTCACGATCATCGAGTCGACGGTGGTCGAACCGCTGTTCCATCTGAGTCTGTTCCGGATCCGGTCGTTCTCCGCCGGCAACGTGGCAAACCTGCTGGCGTCACTCGGTCGCGGTGGGCTCCAGTTCGTCCTCCTCATCTGGCTACAGGGAATCTGGCTGCCCCAGCACGGCTACAGTTTCACCGACACCCCGCTGTGGGCGGGAATTTACCTGGTTCCGTTGACGGTCGGCTTCCTGGTGGCCGCGCCGATTGCCGGGGTGCTGTCCGATCGTTTCGGCGCCCGGATGTTCACGGTGGGCGGCCTGGCGATCGTCATTGTGAGCTTCGCGTTGTTCATGTCCATCCCGGTGAACTTCTCCTATCCGGTGTTCGCGTTGATCCTGCTGGTCAACGGCGTCGGTACCGGCCTGTTCTCCTCGCCGAACCGGGCCGATGTGATGAACGGATTGCCGGCGAACACCCGGGGAGTCGGCGCGGGTATGGCTGCCACGTTCCAGAACGCCGCGTTCGTGCTTTCGATAGGCCTGTCGTTCACTCTGATCGTCATCGGGCTTTCCCGCAGCCTGCCGTCGACCATGCTCAACGGTCTCGTGGACCAGGGTGTGCCGGCATCGACCGCGCAGGCGGCATCCGCACTCCCGCCGATCGGGGTGCTGTTCTCGGCCTTTCTCGGGTACAACCCGATGGAGCAGATCCTCGGGCCGCAGACGCTGTCAGCTCTGCCCGACTCGGGCGCCTACGTGACCGGCCGGGCCTTTTTTCCCAACTTGATCTCCGGGCCGTTCTCGGATGGTCTCGTCGCCGCTTTCGTGTTCTCGATCACGATGCTGTTGATCGCCCTGGTCGCATCCTTCATGGCGGGGCCCGGCCGCAGGGCACAACCCGGGCTCGACGACGCGGAGATGGCGGGCGTACATCCGCAGGACTCAGACGCGGGCGCAGGCCTGATCCCCGCACGCCGTTCGCAGAACACGGCGGCATCCGGTCATTCCCGGTGACTACCGCCGGGTTCACCGGGCCGTCGGGCGACCGGTACGCTGCCGTCGGTCGCCCGGCCTATGCGGTGGTCGCCTGGGCCTTCGGTCGGGTCTGGGGCACCGAATGCTGCCAGTCGGCCAGCAACGTCCGAATGCCGGTAACCAGCAGTAGGGGCTGGTCCAGCATGACATGATGCCCCGCCAGCGGGATTTCGATAACCGGCGCGACCCGCCCCAGCAGCTCGTACATCTCGGTGCCGATATCCGGTGTTATCAGACCGTGCTCGGCCCGGAACAGCGCGACGCGGCAGCGGACCTCCTTGAGAATCTGCGGCGACGGCCGGCGTCCCCGGAAAATGCCCGGATCAAATTTCCAGGTCCAGCCTCCCTCGACCGCACCCATGGACGTCCGCGCCACGTGGTTCACGACGTAGGGCAGCATGTTCGGCTGGTCCGGTACGGTTCTGAACCGGGCCAGGGCGTCGGTCACGGTCGGGTAGACGCGAAGTGGCCCGAATGCGGTCCGTTCGCGGGCGGCCCGTTCCTCCGGAGTGACATCGGCGACCGGAGCATCGATGATTATTATGCCGCCGATCTTTTCGGGGTGCTCCGCCGCGGCCATGATCGATGCCCAGCCACCCATGCTGTGTCCGATGATGATCGGCGTGCCGCTAAGGCCGGCATGCGCCGCCACGCTGACGATCTCAGCGGCCCAGCTGGTGAGGTTGTACTCATCGCGGCGCCCGCTGTCGCCATGGCCGGACATGTCGATGGCGACGACCCGGTACTCGCCGTCGATCAGTGGTGCGATGTGGTCCCACCAGCCCGCATGTCCGCCCCCGCCGTGCACGAGAACGATTCCCGGGCGGTCGCGCTTCCCCCAGCACCGGTAGCTGATCCGGCATCCGTCGACCTGGGTCGTGTGCCGCTCGGGCCGTCGCTCGAGTGCGGCGCGGAACCATCCAGGAGTCTCGATGTTCATGATCTGTCTGCCATGTCAGTTCTGCCATTCCGGATATGCGGTGCTGGACGGTGTCGTAATCCAGTTTGACCCGAGCCGGGTTGGCCAGCTGGCCGGGACGGTCCCGATCGCTATGATCGTTTGATTTGCTCACCTGGTGTAACTGTTGCCTGAGTGGCGTCTGGGTGAACTAGGTGATAAATGACTGTGTTCTCCGTTTTGTCCCTTACTGCCAAGGAGGGACATATCCGGCGGAGACCCGCTGAGCGGCGTGGCGGAGGGAGAATGACAGGACGGACAACGGCGGCGGATGGAGGTCCTATGCGATATGCGGTCGTGGCGGACCTGCACGGCAAACGCAAGGCGTGGCGGCGGGTGCTGGACGATGCGCAGCGTCGCGGGGCCGACCGGATCGTATGTCTCGGCGACTACCTCGACGCCAAGGTGCCATGGCGTAGCCATGACAGCACCACTCGGCGGGACCTCACCGACGTGGTGGAATCGGATCCGAAACTGTGGCGCGAGTTGGCCGGCGTCGATCTGGTTCTCGGCAACCAGGAATGGCGGATCCGCGATCTGTTGCGGGATGAGCAGACTGCCGGAGATCTTGATGTTCTACTTGCCGCACCCGAAACCCGCATGATCGGGGCTGCCACCGCAATGCACGGTCACCAGTTTTCCTGGGACCACGGGCCAACTCGTCCCGGATGGCCCACGGTGGCCTACCCCCGGTTCGCGCAGCTGCCCGACGTCCCGATCCTGATGGTCGGCCACTCCCACCAGGTGCTGCTTCTGGACCTGCTCTCGCTCGGGGAGCCGGCCGACCCGACCGACCCGGCCGGCGCGGTGCTGGCGCGGCGTTGGCCGGTCACCCCGGGGATGGCGATCCCGGTTGATCCGGGCGGTGCGCGGCGCCTGCTTGTCAATGTCGGTCCGGCGCGGGGCAAGCCGTCGTGCTGGCTTCTCTATGACGACACAGCGTCCGAACTGACCTTCCACGAAGCCGTAT
>NZ_CAUVXL010000253.1:0-10161 GCF_963555915.1 Protofrankia sp. Cas4 | reverse complement strand
GGCAACAGGGACGTGGATCAAGGAGCGGGGCCGGAGCGCGGGTACCCGGCGTCGCTGTGAGCGGTGTTCGCAGGTCATCCACCGCCGGTGTTGATGAATGCCTCGATGGTGGTGGCCGGGATGACGCCGAGCGGCCGACCCTCGTCTTCGACCGTGATCGTCGTGCCCGCAGGCGCATCGCGCAGGGACTCGTTGACCGCGGTGGTGAGAAAGTCACGCCAGTCCAGGAAGATTTCAGGTAGGAAGGTGTCGATCACGCCTGCCAGCGGTCGGGCCGGGTCGGGGACCTTGCCGAGGTCCGCCACAGTGATGATCGAGGAGCGGATGAGGTCGGCTTCGAGGTGCACGACCCGGGCGTAGCGCACACCCGCGTTGCGCATCTCGCGAGCGGCTTCGTCACGGGTGGCCGTGTCCTGGAGCTCGATGAAGGGCTCCACCTTGTCGACAAGGCCGACCACTCCGGCGAGATCTCGAATGATCTTGTCCTGTGTCACGTTGCAGTTCCTTCCCGGGTGCCGGTCCTGGGAACCCGGCGGCCGCTGCGTATTGGGATCTGGGCAGTCGCGCCGTCAAGGTGTCCACCGGTCGTCGTGAAACTGTCAAACGCGCCCATTTTCGGCGCGTTGGGTAATAGTTGCATCGTTGTGATTCATCCACGTGTTCACGGTGGACTATCTGGGTCATCAGGTGACATGCCCCACGATGTCCAGGTGGATTTGGGTGGCAATGGTCTATCTTGTTTTCTGGTCACAAGCGGGGTGTAAACCGGGATCCTGGTGGTCATTCCCGGGCTGCCCGGCGACCCTCGGGTCGCCGTTCCAGGAAGGGATCATGGAAGGTGTCGCGGATCAGAATGATCCTGCCGGCTTTCCGGCAGGTGACCCGGTAGCGTCGCTCTGCGCAGTGTCCGGACCGGAGACGGTCGTGAACACCGATGTGTTGCGGCCCGAAGGGGGTGTGCAGGTGCAGGTTCCAGCGGCGCGGATCGTCTTCCCCGAAGCCGATCGCGCGGAGATCGCGTCCTTGACGTCGGAGATCCTGGCTAGCGGAGCGCTGACGCTCGGCGCGCATACGAAGGAGTTCGAAGCCGCGTTCGCCGCGGCTCACGGTGCCCCTTTTGCCGTCGCGGTCAGCAGCGGCACCGCTGCTCTTGAGATCATCCTCCGTACCGTCGAGGTGGCGGATGCGGATGTCGTCGTGCCGACGAACACGTTTGCGGCGACCGGTTTCGCGGTTCTGCGGGCCGGCGCGAATCTGATCTTTGCGGATGTGGATGCCGAGACGTTTGCCCTGAGCGCTGCGACAGTGGCCGCCGCGCTCACGCCTCGCACGCGTGCGGTGGTCCTGGTCCACATCGGGGGGTTGATCACTCCCGAGGTCGACGACATCCGGGCGCTGTGCGACGAGCGCGGCATCCTCCTGGTGGAGGACGCCGCCCATGCGCATGGTTCGAGCCATGAAGGCCGCTACGCGGGTTCGTTCGGTGTGGCCGGGGCGTTCTCGTTCTATCCCACGAAGGTCATCACCAGTGGTGAGGGCGGGATGATCCTCACCGCCGACGAGCGGGTGCGGGACGAGGCGGTGATATTCCGGGATCAGGGGAAGGCCGGATTCCTCGGCAACGTCCACATCAAGCAGGGTTACGCCTGGCGGATGAGTGAACTGCATGCCGTCACCGGCTTGGTGCATCTCCGCCGGTTGCCCGAGTTTCTTGACAGTCGTAACGCCGCCGCCGCCGCTTATACGGCGGGACTCGGTCAGATCGAGGCACTCGAGCCGATTCTGGTACCAGCGGGCGGCCGCAGCAACTACTACAAGTACCTCGCGCTCCTGCGGCCGGGCATCGACCGGGTGCGGCTGAAGAAGGAGCTGAAAGAGCGTCACGGCGTGTCGCTGTCGGGTGAGGTGTACGAGGCGCCTCTGCACGAGCAACCGGCGTTCGAGTCCTATGCTCGGGGTAATCACCCGGTCGCGCAGGACGTGTGCGCCCGGCACGTATGCCTTCCTGTCCATTCGGATATGACCGCAGCGGAGGTGGATCATGTGCTGGTGTCACTGGCGTCCGCCGTCGAGGCCCTCACGGTCGCGATCTGACCGGGGGATCCGATCCCACCATCTCTGACTACATGATCCGACCCCAAACCTGACGATCTTGGACGGATGACCTATGCGTATAACCGTCACTGGAGGTTCCGGTTTCATCGGAGCCCACCTGGTGGACCGGCTCCTGGACGCCGGCCATGACGTGATCTCGGTAGATCTGCATGCGCACGTGGCGGACCCGCGCGCCGATCACCGGATCGTCGACGTCCTGGACCTCCCCTCGGTTACCTCAGTGTTTGCTGACTGTGACATGGTTTTCCACCTCGCGGGCATGTCCAACGTTGATCATGCCTTCGCCGATCCGATCCGGACGGTGCGGCTCAACGTCGAGGGCACGGCCAACGTGTGCGAGGCCGCACGCATCACCGGAGTGCGCCGGGTTCTGTTCGCGAGCACAGTCTGGGTGTATGGGGCGAGCGGCGGTGATCTGGATGATCCACAAGCGCTGACCGAAGACGCGGAGTTGGCGATGAACCGCGCCGGCCACGTCTACACCTCGACCAAGATCGCAGCGGAGCTGCTACTGCACAGTTACCAGCAGACCTACGGCGTGGACTTCACGATCCTGCGGTACGGCATCCCGTACGGTCCCGGCATGCGCGATGAGCTGGTCCTGGCCCGCTTCCTGCGTAAGGCGATCGACGGGGAGCCCCTCACCGTCGCCGGCGACGGGCAGCAGTTCCGTAACTACGTCTTCGTCCGTGACCTCGCGAATGCGCACGTGCTTGCCATGGACGACGCGGCGCGCAATGAGACGATCGCCCTTGAGGGTGACGAGCGCGTCAGCGTGCTGGCCATGGCGCAGGCGGTCCGGGACCACTTCCCGGGCGTCGAGATCGAACACATCCCGGCCCGTCCGGGTGACTTCCGGGGCCGGTCCGTATCGAACGCAAAGGCCCAGGCGCTGCTGGGCTGGCGGCCGACCACCCGCTTCGCCGACGGCGTCAGACAGTACGTCGAGTGGTATCTGGCGGACCGGCAGGCCAGCAGCGAGCAGCCGGTGTCGGTGCCCGCCCGGCGGGCCGACGGGGTTGGCGTCCCAGCCTCCGCCGAGTAGAGCATGGTGGGCGATCACGCGGACGAGGTGACGGAGTCCCCGGCGAACCGGGGAGGGCAGCCTGACCGGCGGGCGCTGTTGCTGTCGGGTTCGCTCGGGATGGGCCATGACGTCATGGCCCAGGCATGCGCGCACTCGTTGGCCCTGCGCGGGTTCTCCACCCGCACATTGGACTCCCTGCGCATGATGGGCGGCCGGGCCGGGTCGGCGGGTGAGGGCGTCTTTCGCGGGATGCTGGCCGTCCCCGGGCTGTATGACGCTGTGCACTTCTCGCAGATGCGTCCCGGTGGCGGACTGTCAAAGGCGATCGAGGCGGCATCGTCGCGTTTTCTCGTACCCAAGCTCCGCACGGAACTGCGCTACCAGTCAGTGGAGTTGTTGTTGTCAATCTTCGCCACCGGGGCTGCCGCAGCCAGCAGGGTCAAGTCCGAACATTCCCGGATGGTGACCGCGGTCTTCTGCACGGATGTCTGCGTCCACCGGCTGTGGGTACATGAGAACACCGACCTGTACCTGGTCACATCTACCACGGCCGCACGGTTCGTCCGGCGCTTCCATCCGGACGCGAGGATCGCTGTGGTGCCCACGCCGGTCCGTCAGCCGTTCTACGATCCACCGACGCAGGAGGCGGCCCGCGAGGCCTTCGAGATCCCCGCCGATGCACGGTGTGTGCTGTTGATGTCGGGTTCCTGGGGTCTCGGGCCGCTGGTCGAGGGCGCTCGGGCCCTTGCCGAGGCCGGCGTCTGGGTACTCGTGGTCGCTGGACGCAACGTCTCGCTCGCTGGCCGCCTGCGAGAGCTCGCGAACACGCACCCGCAGGTCGTCCCGTTCGGTTTTACCGACCGGATTCCCGCATTGATGGCAGCGAGTGATCTTGTTGTCACATCGTCGGGTGACACCTGTAGCGAGGCGCGGGTCATCGGTCGTGATCTGATGCTGTTGGATGTCGTGCCTGGCCACGGCCGGGACAACCTGCAGCTTGAGCTCGACCGGGGCCGGGCGGACGTCACCTCCGCCGATGCGGCATCCTTGCGCCGTTCAGTGCTGGCGGCCCTCGACCGCACCAAGCCACCGTCGGTGCGCGTGGTCGGGACGCCGGAGGCGTGGGAGCAGGCATTCGGCGGCGCGCTCAGCCAGGTTGAGTTGGCCAATGGCTGGTGACGGCCTGATTCCGTACAGCACGAACACGAACCCGAACCCGAACCCGAACCCGAACCGGATCATGGAAGACGTGTGAGCGACGCGCTTGTCATCGGCGTCCCGGTTGCCGTTGTGTCGGCAGCGCTGTACGGGACGGCCCCGCTCATCCAGGCCGTTGCGGCGCGCCAGGCCCCACCCGGTGGCGGGCTGGGGCTTGGCCTGCTGCTACGTCTCGTATTGCGACCGCTGTGGTTGCTCGGACTCGCCGTCGAAGCGGGGTCGTTCCTGCTGGAGGTACTGGCGCTTTCGGTGGCACCGGTCGCCCTTGTCGCTCCGCTCATGGCGGGCGACATGGTGGTGTTCTCGCTGCTGGCCCAGCGGTTCCTGGGAGAGCGGATCAGTCGGGTCGGCTGGCGCGGCATGGCATGCATGGTCGCGGGAATTGGTCTGCTGGCCGTTGCCTTCAGCCGTGGGGCACAGGTCGGCACCCCGGCGAGCGATCAGGATCTGGGTTTGTTCCTGGCTTTCGGACTGGGGTTCACAGCGGTCGGGGCGTGGCTGGCCAACCGGGCGGGGCACGCGGGGCGGATCGCGCAGGCGGCGTTGCTGTTCGGATTATCGGCCGGGGTCTGCTATGCGATCGCAACGCTGGCGACCCGTCAGGTCGGTCTGTACCTGGACGACCATGAGTTGACCGGGCTGCTGTGGACGCCGACCCCCTATGTACTGATCGCCTTTTCCGTCCTTGCCCTGGGCCTGGAACAGCGGGGCCTGCAGGGTCGGGCCGCTGTGATCGCGTTTCCGGTGACCAGCGGGGTCTCGGCCTTTCTGCCGGTGATGATCGGCCTGACCCTCTTCGACGAGTCGGCGCCGCAGGGGCCGCAGATGGTGGCGTTTGTCGTCTCGTTGGGGCTGGTCGCGATCGGGATCTTCGGTCTTGGACGAGACCGGGCCGCGAGCGTCGCGCGGGAGTCGGCGACGGTCTGAGAACCCGACCTGGGCTGATTGGCTGGCAGACCGGTATACGACCCAGCTGGGCGACACAACTCGACGACACAGCTGGGGGCGATACAGCTGGGCGACATCACACCGGTGGGTGCCGTTGTGTTTTTATTGTCGATATTTGCTGGCGTGGCACGTTAGTTGCCCGACCAGGGGGAAAATCTGTTGTCGTCGACTATTGTATGTACGGATTATCCGAGTATGGTTGTTCTCGTGGGTATGTTTTGGTAACCATCTGTAATTGGGATGGACCGTAGCCAGGCGTTGAGACGTGAGGCGCTGAGACGTGAGGCAACGGCCGCAAGCGACATGCGGGGGTGGCACAACGTGTATTCGGACGGAGTGGGTGGCCCCTACCAGGTAGTGCCGGTGACGCTTCCCGTTGATCTGGTGGAGCATCTGGTGAGCCGTGTTGGAGTCCAGGGGCTCTCAGCCTATATTACGCAGGCCCTGATGCGGCAGGAGCCGATGGCGTCGCTAATCGATTTCCATCACATGACAGCCGTCGCGCTCGGGCTTCTACCGGAAGCCATGGAATCGTCGCGGCCAGCCCTGTACGGCCGTGAGTCCGTCCGGTAGCCGTTGTTCCCGCCAGGGTCCGGCGTCGAGCGGTGACGTACCAGCCCAGCCCGGGTCGATGGGTGCCGGACGGGCGAGTTCGTCACCGCGGTCACACCACCGGCCGGTCCGCGGCGATTCCGTTCCGTGTTTTCACTGCCCAGACCGCAGAGTGAGAGGTGGCCGGCTGTTCGGGTTCACCCCCCCGATCACCCGGGCTGCCGGCCACCCTAGCTAGCCCGCCTTTAGAGCGCCCGGCCCCGCGCCGCCGCGTCCCTATTGCCGGACGCTCTTAATTGTCGTTTCGGGTTGAACCCGGTGTCGGGCGGAGCATGGCTGGGTGCAGAACGCCAGCCGGGCCACACCGGAAGAGCTCGGCCGGTCGGCCGCTGTCGCGCTTGGTCGTCCGTCCTGTCGGGAGCAGGAAGCCCGGGGTGCCTGTTACCTTGCGGTGGAAATTGCGTGGGTCGAGCCGGACGCCCCATACCGTTTCGTAGATCTGACGAAGATCCGCCACGGTGAATTCGGGCGGGCAGAACGCCGTTGCCAGCGGCGTATATTCGATCTTTGCGCGGGCCCGCTCCACCCCGTCAGCCAGGATGCGCCCGTGGTCGAAGGCGAGTGAGTCGTCGCTGGCGAGCAGTTCGTCCACTGGTGCCCACCGGGAAGCCGTCGCGTCTGTTCCCGCCACCGGCACCGGCAGGTCGGGGGCCATGGCGAGATAGGCAACAGTGATCACGCGTGTCCGCGGGTCACGGCCAGGTGCACCGTAGGTGGCCAGCTGCTCAAGGTGCCCGGGTAGGTTCGCAAGACCGGTTTCCTCGTTGAGCTCCCGGCGGGCGGCGACCGCCAGATCCTCATCGGGACGAACGAAGCCTCCGGGTAGCGCCCACTGTCCGCGGTAGGGCTCGATGCCACGCTCCACCACGAGCGCGCACAGCACGTCCTGGCGGACCGTCAAGATGCTCAGGTCGACCGTCACCGCAAACAGGGAGTAGTAGTCCTGGGTACTTTCAGTAGCCACTCATTCAGCCTATCTCGTCAGGTTGACGAAAACTCGCCCAACCAGTTATCGTCGAACAGACGATAACAAGCAAGCGAGGAGGCGCGACGGTGGCTGACATATCGAAGGTGCTGTTTCTCCGTCACCTGCGTGGCACACCTACCGCGCACATCCAGCACCTGCGCCGCGGACGGGTAGTCCACGAGGGGATCGGCCAGACTTTCTGGTACCGCCCGCGGACGGCCGTGATCAGCGAGATCCCGCTGGACGACCGGGAGTTACCGCTGCTGTTCCACGCGCCTACCCGTGACTTCCAGGACATCGCGGTGCAGGCGACGGTGACCTTCCGGATCGCCGACCCGGCCGTCGCGGCGAGCCGTCTGGACTTCGGAATCGATCCTGAATCCGGCACCTGGCGAGCCGCTCCGCTCGAGCAGCTCGCTGGCCTGATCACCGAGACCGCCCAGCAACACGCCTTCGAGCTGCTCGCTCGTACGGTCATGACGGATGCGCTGGTCAGCGGGGTCCCGGCCGTGCGAGCGCGCATTCTCGACGGTCTCGTCGGCGATCCGAGACTCACCGAAACCGGAATCGCGGTCGTGGGCGTCCGAGTCGTTGCCGTACGACCGGAGACGGACATGGAGAAGGCGTTGCGGACGCCCACCCGAGAACAGGTCCAGACCGATGCTGATCGTGCGACCTACGGCCGTCGAGTGGTAGCTGTCGAGCAGGAACGCCGGATTGCCGAGAACGAGATGCAGAACAAGATCGAGCTGGCCCGTCGAGAGGAGCAGCTCATCACCCAGCGGGGTGCCAACGACAACCTGCGGGTCACCCAGAAAGCAGCGGCGGAACGCATTGCCGCTGATAGCGAGGCCGAGCGGACCCGGGTCAGCGCGGCTGCCACGGCCGATGCCACCCGGTTGGTCGGCGCGGCCCAGGGTGAGGCGGACACCGCGCGCGTCGCCGCTCTGCGGGACCTCGACCGGTCGGCTGTGATTGCCCTGGCCGTTCGGGACCTCGCGGGGAACCTGCCCGGCATAAACACGTTGACGATAACTCCGGACCTGCTCACCGCCCTCGTCGCCAGACTCGCCGGATCGGCCGTGCCAGTTGTCGCACAACCGCTCCCGGCTGGCTCAGGCGGGCCGGCGGCACCGGCGTCGGTGGACGATGGGAACTGGCGATGACCCTCGCGCCCCGGGTGGTGGTCGTCTACCGCCGTACCGAATACGCCGAACTGCTCGACCGCCACGGCACCCGGGGCCAGGCCGCGTTCTTCCTTGCCAACAGGGACCGCGACCTGGTCGAGGTCGAGGCACGCCACGCGGCCCATCGGGATGCCCGTCGGGCGGTCGCGGCAGCCATCCCGCCGGACTGGCGGCGGGGGGAGGTCGAACGTCGCGACCTCGACCGATTCATGTTTGCCGCGGACGACATCATCGTCTGCGTCGGCCAGGATGGCCTGGTCGCCAACGTGGCGAAATACGTCGAGACCCAGCCGGTGGTGGGCGTCAACCCTGAACCGGGTCGTAACCCCGGCGTCCTGGTCCGACACCGGCCGCGGGACATCGGCGGGCTGCTGCGCCAGATCGAGGCGGACAGCTCCGGTGCGGCGCGCCGAGGCCGCGACGGCACCGCCGCAGATGACGTGATCATGCGGTTGACCATGGCGGAAGCTGTGCTCGACGACGGTCAGCGACTGGTGGCCCTCAACGAGCTCTACGTCGGGGACAGCGGGCACCAGACTGCGCGCTATGTGCTGCGGGCTCCCGGCCCTGACGGTCAGAGCACCGAGCGACAGGCATCGTCGGGTCTGCTCGTCGGGACCGGGACCGGTTCCACCGGCTGGTGCCGATCGGTGTGGCAGGAACGCGCCAGTGGCATCGGTCTGCCGAACCCGGAGGCACGGGTGTTGGTGTGGTTTGTCCGGGAGGCGTGGCCGTCACCCGCTACCGGCACGAGCCGTACCGAAGGGATGATCAACGGTTCGGCACGGCTTGAGCTCCTGGCCGAGTCCGAGCGGATGGTCGTCTTCGGCGACGGCATCGAGACGGACACGTTGACGCTGGCCTGGGGTCAGCGCATATCCGTCGGTATCAGCGAGCGGTACCTACACCTGGTCTGAGCCTCGCAGTTGAAGGGTTGCGGGCCACCGGAGGGCATCCTGGGCCAGGTTGGCGGGCGGTCATGGCCCGAACCGTTCCATCGCCTTGCGGACCCGGGAGTTCGCTTGGGCAAAACTGATCTTTCCGTCGACGTACGCCGCGAGAGAGTTGCGGCGCACCCGCTCGGCGCGCGGGTCCTCAAGCGGGGTGTTGAGCAGGTTGGTCGTGGCAGTGGCCACGCTGATCACCTCCCGTTGTGCGGAAACAGGACGACGAAAAGCCAGCCTGGCGTGCGTCAGGCGTGAGATGGATCAGGGGGCTCCCGGGTCGGTGGGGTTGGTAATCCCTGCCCGCGAAGCGATCGATCGCCTATGTTCCGCCGGCGCGCGATCGACCAACCCGACTGGATCTGAGGCTCGGATGCAGGGGGAGCCCGGCACGCCCCGACCTTCGGGCCTCTGCCCAGGCGATGGCGTACATAGCGGCTTCGCTCCCTACGGCGACGGCGGGCACCAGCACCCGACAAGATGATCGGAATCTTCACCCAACATTGACCACGAGGTCAACATTGATCAAGAAGGCAACTTTGACCAGGAAGACGATGTTGACCAGGAGGACAATGTTGACCAAGAGGACAATGTTGACCAGGAAGACAATGTTGACCAGGAAGGGAACAGGGAAAGAACTGTGACCCGACCTGACTTCTACAGAGTGCGCTGTCGTCGGCCCGATCGCAAGGGCTTTTTCGCGGTGTCGTCGTACGTGCTCGCGCAGTGGCCGCGTCGGTCATGTCGCGTGGCACGGTGGTTGCGAGCCGGTGCTGCTGTGCGACGGTGCTGCTGCGACGGTCGGGGTCGGACGGTAGGTGCCCGTCCGACCCCGACCATCACCTATAGTGACCGGCACTCATCGTGACTCGGTAACCAGCGTGGTACTCTCAGACCTTCAGAGAGTATGACGGCGTGCGGTGCAGCTGTGATCGGTAACGTTGCGGTGATCAAACGTCGTTGTGATCAAATATCCCGGTCGGTCAGGCCCGGTCGAACTCGCCGTCCCTGGCGCCCGCGAGGAAGGCCTCCCACTCGCCGCCGGTGAAGGCCAGAATCGGCCCGGACGGGTTCTTCGAATCGCGGACGAAGACGCCCTCGTCAGCCACTGCAACCTCTACACACATACCGCCGGCACCATTG
>NZ_CAUVXL010000252.1:26403-27248 GCF_963555915.1 Protofrankia sp. Cas4 | reverse complement strand
CAGCAACGCGACAGGTGGCGCTCGTGACGGGAGCGTCCTCAGGCATCGGGAGGGCAGCCGCGCTCGCGCTCGTCGAGGCGGGGTTCGATGTGATCGGCACGAGCCGGAACACCTCGCGCGTCGCCCCTCTCCACGGGGTGACGTTCCTTGATCTCGACGTGGCCAGTGACGATTCGGTCACCGTCGTCGTCAAACGGGTGATCGAGGAGTTCGGGCAGATCGACGTCCTGGTCAACAATGCCGGTATCGGTGCGGCGGGTGCCGCCGAGGAGAGCTCCGTCGCACAGGCGCAGAGCATCTTCGACGTCAACGTCTTCGGCACAATCCGGATGACGACGGCCGTGCTGCCACACATGCGCGCCCAGGGAAGCGGGCGCATCATCAACATCTCGTCCGTCCTCGGCTTCATCCCGGCGCCCTACATGGCCGTCTACGCCGCGACCAAGCACGCGATCGAGGGGTACTCGGAGTCCGTGGACCACGAGGTCCGCGAGCACGGCGTCCGGGTGCTTCTCGTCCAGCCCGCCTACACCAAGACCGGATTCGACGCGAACGCCGTCCAGCCCGACAACCCGCTGCCGGTCTACGCCCAGCAGCGGCACATCTTCGACGGACTGTTGGTGGCGGCGATGAAGGACGGGGACGACCCCGCCGTCGTCGGCAAGGTGATCGTCGCGGCAGCGACAGAGGCGAAGCCGAAGCTGCGCTACACCGCCGGCTCGACGGCCGGACGCGTCGCCACCCTGCGTCGTATCGCCCCCGCCCGGGCCTTCGACCGCCAGATCCGCAAACTCAACCGGCTGGCCGGCTGACACCCACTCGACCCTGAGCGGCTGGTTGCGGCT
>NZ_CAUVXL010000252.1:2534-25750 GCF_963555915.1 Protofrankia sp. Cas4 | reverse complement strand
ATCGCCGACGGCCGGTGCCCGTCCCGGATTCCATGGTTCTGATTGACAGACAGATACTTGACTTGCAGGTCCAGAAAAGTGTTAGAGTCTGAGTCGTGGGAAGGCCCAAGCAGTTCGACCCGGATGTGGCGGTCGAGCAGGCGATGCAGATGTTCTGGCGACAGGGATACGGCGCCACCACACCTCAATGCCTGATCGACACCCTGGGCATCGGCAAGGGCAGCCTCTACAACACCTTCGGCAGCAAACGCCAACTGTTCGACCTGGCGTTGCGCCGCTACCTGGACCTGCAGAACTCGGCCGTGACGGAGTTGTTGGAGGGTTCCGGGCCGGTGAAGGAGCGGCTACGCAAGGCACTGCTTGTCGTCGCTGAGACGGACCTCGCCGACCCCGACCGCCGTGGCTGTCTGGCGCTGAACACCGCGATGGAGTTCGGCCGCACGGATGAATCCGTGACGGCGCAGGTGCAAGACATGTTCGACCGCATCGAGGGCACCCTTCGCGCCCTGATCGAGGAGGGTCAGCGCGCCGGGGAGATCGATCCTGGACGTGACGCGAAGGGCCTGGCCAGCCTGCTGCTGAGCACCGTCAACGGCATGCGGCTCATGGCCCGTGTCGAGTCAAGGCCCGACCGCCTCATCAGGGTGATCGACACAACCATCGACCTTCTCTGACCCCTACGGCACGCATGGATTCGGGCCACCCCGCCATGCTGAAATTTTGTACCTACAGTTCAAGAAAAGGATGATCCATGACTCTCGATCTCGCCGAACGCATGACGAACAACGCCACCATGCGCGCCATCGGCCAGGACACCCACGGTTCTCCCGAGGTGCTCAAGGAGGTCATCGTTCCCCGGCCCGTGCCGGGCCTGAGCGAGATCCTGGTCGCCGTCCGCGCGGCCGGCGTCAACCCGACCGACTGGAAGAACCGCGCTCAGGTCCTGACCATCGACCGCATGCCACTCGTCCTGGGCTGGGACGTCTCCGGCGTCGTCGAGGCCGTCGGTATCGGCGTCACCCTGTTCGAGCCGGGCGACGAGGTCTTCGGCATGCTGCCCTACCCCTACGGGGTCGGCGCCCACGCCGAGTACGTGACCGCCCCCGCCCGTTCCTTCGCCCACAAGCCCGCCGGTATCGACCACGTCCAGGCCGGTGCCCTCCCGCTCGCAGCCCTCACCGCCTACCAGGCACTCGTCGACACCGCCGATGTCCAGCCCGGGCAGCGGGTCCTCGTCCATGCGGCCGCCGGCGGCGTCGGTCACCTCGCCGTCCAGATCGCCAAGGCCCGGGGCGCATATGTGATCGGCACCGCCAGCGCGGCCAAGCACGACTTCCTGCGCTCCCTGGGAGCCGACGAGGTCATCGACTACCGCACCGTCGACGTCACCGCGGCCGTCACGGACGTCGACATCGTTCTCGACCCGGTCGCCGGCGACAACCTCGCCCGCTCCCTGGAGGTCCTGCGTCCGGGCGGCACTCTGATTTCGCTCCTGGGTGGCGACCCCGACGTGGCGGCCAAGGCGGCCGAGCGGGGCGTACGATTCGAGGCCCTTCTGGTCGAAGCCGACCACGGCGGCATGCAGGCCATCGCCGACCTCGTCGAGACCGGCGCTCTGCGCGCCCACATCGAGGCCGTCTTCCCCCTCGCCGAGGCCGCCAAGGCCCACGCCCTCGGCGAAACCGACCGGACCACCGGCAAGATCGTGCTGACCGTGGCGGAGACCAGGAAGGCGCAGCTGGCCGTCCAGGTCCTCAGTGGCGTGTTCGTGCGGGGCGACATGACCGTCGTCGACCGTTACGTTCGCCCGGACTACATCCAGCACAACCCGCTGGCCCCCGACGGCCCCGAGGCCCTCAAGGCCTTCGGCGCCTTCTGGCAACAGCAGTTCCCGGACGCCACCTACGACCTCAAGCGGGTCATCTCCGAGGGGGACCTGGCGCTCCTGCACTCCCACGCCGTCACCACCCCCGGTACCCCCGGGATCGCCGTCTTCGACATCTTCCGCTTCCAGGACGGGAAGCTCGCCGAGCATTGGGACGTCCTCCAGGATGTGCCGGCGACCACGGCCAACGGCAACGACATGTTCTCCACGCTCAGCCGGCCGCAGACCGACGCGCCGGGGCAGCGGCGGCTCACCGCGTACAACAAGGAGCTGGTCACCGCGTACGTCGACCAGCTCCTGGTCCAGAAAGACCTGACCGCCATCGACAGGTACGCGGGCCGCGAGTACCACCAGCACGACCCGAACATCCCCGACGGCGTGGCGGGCCTGAAGGCCGGGCTGGGCGCCTACTTCGAACAGTTCCCGCAGGGGAGCGTGGCACCGAAGCGGGTGATCGCGGAGGGCGATCTGGTGGCCGTCCACAGCCAGTACGTCGACACGCCGGGCGAGCGCGGCCGGGCGGTCATCGACCTGTTCCGGGTGCGGCACGGAAAGATCGTCGAGCACTGGGATGCCTCGCAGGACGTGCCGGAGACCTCCGCCAACGACCACACGATGTTCTGATCGCCGCCGGGTCGTAGCAGGAGACAGACATCACCGCGTTGATGTTCAAGGTGTTCGTGACACCCGCGATTCCGCAGTACACCGGCACCTTAAACCTTCCCAACGGGGACCCGATGGTGTGGTCGCCCATCTCGACGACCCTGATCTACGGCGAGCGCGACGCTGTCCTGGTCGACCCGCCCTTCACCATCGGCACCACCCGTGAGGTGCTCGCCTGGGTGGAGAAGATCGGCCGGACCATCACGCAAATCTACATCACCCATGGCCACGGCGACCATTACGCCGACCGCGGCTCATGGCCCGTGTCGAGTCAGGGCCCGACCGCCTCGTCAGGGTGATCAACACAGCCATCGACCTTCTCTGACCCCCACCGCTCGTATGGATTCGGGCCCGCCGCGCCGTGCCCAATATTTGTACCTACAGTTCAAGAAAGGGATGATCCGTGAATCTCGCCATGCGACGCAGTCCCTGGGCCACGCTCACCGTGCTGGCCCTCGCACAATTCATCGTGGTGCTGGACGTGACGATCGTGAACGTCGCGCTCCCGCACATCCAGAGCGGTCTCGGCTTCACCACCGACGGACTGCAATGGGTGATCAGCGCGTATATCCTGCTCTTCGGCGGTTTCCTGCTGCTCGGCGGTCGCGTGGCCGACCTGCTGGGGTCGCGGCGGGTCTTCATCACCGGGCTCGCCCTGTTCGGCGTCAGCTCGCTGGCCGGGGGCCTGGCCACCTCACCAGGACAGCTGATCGCTGCGCGGGCCGTCCAGGGCTTCGGCGGCGCATTGCTGTCCCCGGCCGCCCTGGGCATCCTCACCATCACCTTCGAACACGGCCGGCGACGCAACATCGCCATGGGCGTCTGGGGTGGCCTGGCCGGCCTCGGCGGCACGGCGGGCGTGGTCCTCGGCGGGGTGCTGGTCGACTCCCTGAGCTGGCGCTGGGTCTTCATCGTCAACGTCCCGATCGTGATCGCCCTCGTCATCGCCACCCCGGTCTTCGTCCGCCCCATCGCCCCGCACCAGGGCAACCGCTCCTTCGACCTGCTGGGCGCCGTGCTCGGTACCGGCGGCCTGCTCGCCGTGGTGTACGGCGTGGTCCGCGCCGAACCCGTCGGTTGGTCCTCGGCGGAGGTCATCGGGTGCCTGGCCACGGGTGTGGTGATGCTCGCCGCCTTCCTGGCGGTCGAGGCGCGGACCACGGCGCCGCTGGTTCCGCTACGGCTGCTGCGGGCCCGCGCGCTCAGCACGGCCGGTGGCGCGCTCGCGCTCAACGGTGCCGCCTTCCTGTCGATGTTCTTCCTGACCGCGATCTTCCTGCAGCAGGTGCGCGGCGACTCGGCGCTGCGCACGGGAGTGGAGTTCCTGCCCATGGGCGGTGCCGCCATCCTCGGGGCGGTCATGGCCACCCCGCTGGTCACCCGCCTCGGAACACGGCCGGTCATGATGGTCGGCGCCGTGCTCAACGTCGCCGGACTCCTCCTGCTCGCGCGCGTCGACGCACACGGCTCCTACCCGACCGGACTGATGCCCGGCCTGATCATCTTCGGTGCCGGCCTCAGCGCGATCGCCGTTCCCGCGCAGATCGCCGCCGTGGTCGACGTCTCCCACCAGGAGGCCGGCGCCGCGTCCGGTGTCGTCCAGGCCTTCCAACAGGTCGGCGGCGCGCTCGGGCTCGCCATCGTGAGCACCCTGTCCACCTCCCGGACCACCTCCGCCATCGCCTCCGGCGCGAGCCAGTCCGACGGGCTGACCGAGGGCTTTCACCGCGGGCTGCTCGTGGCGGCGGTCTACGCCGTCGTCACGATCGCGGTGACCTTCCTCTCGCCCCGGCTGGCACCCAGCCCTGAACAGATCGCGGAGGCTGCGGCGGTGGCTGCGTAGAGCCCGTACCGGGCGGTGCGCTGACAAGCCCACCGCCTCGACCGCCGGACGTGTCACTTCACAATCCATTCGCCGCTAATCAGATTAAGGGATATCCCCCATGCCGAACACCGCCAACCTCATAGGCATGACGCTCGCCGAGCCACTGATCCTGCAGGGCAACAACCCAGTCAACCCCCTACCCGACGAGGTCCTCGCCCTGCACGCCAAGCGCTACCGGCAGGCCCTGGAAGGCTGACGGGACCGTGCGCCTTCCCGGCGGATACACACGGAACGGCACAGGCCGGCGAAATTGCGTAGCCGGATTCCTGACCCCGCTTAACAACCTAATCGTCACCGCCGCTTCCCCTCGATCCGCCACGTATCTCGGCGGCGGCCTCGACGGCCTGGAATGGACGATGAGCGCCTCCACCCTCACCTTCGCACCGCACGGCCGATTTCCTGAGCCACGAACCTCATCCACAAGTTCTGACAATTGCTCGCCGGCCCGGCGACCTCACGAGAATCCCTGACCATTTTTTGCTCCAACGCCAGCACGTGCGTGGAACATCGTCGACGGGGGACAGCGCAGTTAGGGCCTGTCTGATGGATATCGTCGGTGACGACGACAAGGCGGCGGGACGCCTTTTGGGCATCGATCCGCGCGATCGAAGATCTATCAGACAGGCCCTGGTCGAGGCTATTTGACGCCGATTCTTGTTGATCCATCGGCGTGGGGTGGTTCGTTAGAGGGAAAATCAACGTGACCCGGCCGCTCGAAGGTGAGGGCGCGAGGGGCCGGGGCGGGTCTGTGGTGTTCAGCCGATGACGAGTCGTTCACCGCCGAAGTCGGCGATGATCTCCAGGCGTCCGCCGAGAGCCTTGACGTAGGCGGCGAGTGTGCGCAGCTCGCTGGCATCGACGGTGGCCCGCTCGATCGCGGAGACGCGTTCTTGGCGGACGTGCATCCGGTCGGCGACGTCCGCCTGGGTCAGGCCCAGCTGGCGACGCATCTCGGCAAGTCGATGGGCGCGGTTCTCGGCAACGAGTCGGCTGGCGCCGGATTCGACTTCGTGGCGGTCGGCGTCGTCGGGGAAGAACTCCGCGAGGAAGCTGTCCCTGTCGTAGTCGTGAACCGCGCTCACTGGTCACGCTCCTTGAGGTAGACGGCGTACCGGGCTTCGGCCAGCGGTATCGCCCGCCGGTACCAGGCGGACCATTTGCCCGCCTTGTCGCCCGTGACGAGTAGGACCGCTCGACGCTCCGGATCGAACACGAACAGGACACGGACCTCGCTCGTCCCGGTCGAGCCGGGGCACGAGTTCTTTTAGGTTGTGTATCCGCGAGCCTTTGATCCGATCGACCAGCGGCCGTCCGAGGCCAGGCCCCTCCGCCAGGAGGGCGGCCAGCGCCTGGCCTACACCGATCGCGGTCGTTCGGTCTGCCCGGCGCAGCGTATGCAACCATTCCCTGACCTCGTCGACCATCGCCAGCTGATAGCTCACCGACGGCCCCTTCGGATCAAGGAAGGTTCAGTACATCAGTGTACTAGGACCTTCTCGACGCCGCCAGCTTCCGGGAAACAGGCGGCAAGACCGAGGCGCGGCCGCCTACTTGGTCGAGCGCAACGGATGGAGGACGATGTCGTAGTCGGAGAGGACCGTGGCGAAGTCGTCTTGTTTGTAGTCGACGACGACGTCGGCGCCGAGGCTTTTCACCCAGTCCACGTTCGCAGTGCTCGTGGTCGTCGCGACGGTCGCGCCCAGCTGCTTGGCGAGCTGGATCGCCATCGTCCCCACGCCGCCGGAGCCGGCGTGGATGAGGACCTTCTGGCCGGCGGTCACGTTCGCTCGCTCGACGAGTGCCTGCCATGCGGTGAGGCCGACCAGGGGCACCGCGGCCGCTTCCTGCATGGACAGCGCGACCGGCTTGAGCGCGACGTCGTCCTGGTCGATCGCGATGAGCTCCGCAAACGTCCCGATGTGGTCCTTCCCGGGCCGGGCGTAGACCTCGTCACCCACTGTGAACCTCCGCACCGCGGGTCCGACGCGCGTGACGACGCCTGCGACGTCGTGCCCGAGCACGAACGGCGGACGGTAGGGCAGGATGCGCTTGAACTCGCCGTCCCGGATCTTCGAGTCCAGCGGGTTGACGCCGGCGGCGCGGACCCGGACCAGGACGTCGCCGTCTCCCAGCTCGGGTTCTGGGACCTCGGCAGCTCGAAGGCCGTCCTTGCGGTAGCGCTCGACGATGAAGGCCTTCATGTCCTCCTGCTCTCTTCATCTCGCTCGGTTCGCCGACTTGCGGCGTGATAGAATTATGGACATACTTCAATCAGGGACATGCGATGACGAGAGGCTCGACCGCACAGGGACCCATTCCCACGGCCTGCGCCCGTCGAACCTCAGACTGCCGTCACAGCCTGGGAGACAACAGGGAAGAGAGACTCATGACGACCTACATGGCTGACACCCTCGAGAACCACACTGCCGCCGGCCCCTCCACGGTGTTCACCTACCGGCGCACGGGCCCGCAGGGTGGTGTGCCGCTTGTCCTGCTCATGCGGTTCCGCGGCACCATCGACTGGTGGGACCCGGAGTTCATCGACCGCCTCACCCAGGACCGCGACGTCATCCTGTTCGACAACGTCGGCATCGGGTACACCAGCGGTGAGCCTCGCGACACCTCCGAGGGGTTCGCCGAGGGTGCGATCGAGTTCATCGATGCTCTCGGCCTGACGCAGGTCGACCTGCTCGGCTGGTCACTCGGTGGCATCGTGGCGCACCACGTCGCCCTGCGCCGGCCCGACCTCGTACGCAAGATCATCGTCGCGGGTAGCAGCGGGCCGGGCGTGGCGCCGGGTACCCCGGATATGAGCGAGCGGGTGCTCTCCATCATGGCCAAGCCGGACGCGGACGCCGAAGACCTGCTCTACCTCTTCTACCCCGAGACCGAACAGGCCCGCGCATCCGGGCTCGAGCACCTCGCGAAGGTCTCAAAGCGCCTCGAAGGCGGCCCCGCGGTGACCGAGGAGGCTGCCCGCGGCCAACTTGCCGCTGTCGCCCGCCTCCTGGCCGTGAATTGGGACCAGCTCAAGTCCGAGCTGCAGGCGATCAGCCAGCCGGTCCTGTATGCCAACGGGATCCACGACGTGATGATCCCCGCCATCGCCTCTTACAAGGCGGTCGAGCAGGTCCCCGACTCCACCCTCGTTCTTTACAGCGATGCCGGGCATGCCTTCCTGTTCCAGCACATCGACGAGTTCGTCACGCAGGTCAACATCTTCCTCGCGGACTGACTGCACTGCGCCCTCGCTCTTCTCGAGGGGCGTGACTCGAGGGGTGTGGCACACAACGCTCACAGAAATCCCACCCACAGAAGGACATGGCCGTGAATAACAGACAAGGAATACGAAACAACGTGGTGACGTCGTACCAGAACGCACCGACCCGCACCGTCTCCGCCGGTGGCGTGGATTTCGCCTACCGGGAGCTCGGCCCGAAGACCGGCGTCCCGGTGGTCTTCCTCACCCACCTGGCCGCGGTCCTCGACAACTGGGACCCTCGGGTCGTCGACGGCATCGCCGCGAAGCACCGGGTCCTCACGTTCGACAACCGGGGCGTCGGCGCGTCCACCGGCTCGACGCCGAACACCATCCAGGCGATGGCGACGGACGCCGTCACCTTCATCCGGGCGCTGGGTCTGGACAAGGTCGACATCCTCGGCTTCTCCATGGGCGGCATGATCGCCCAGGTGATCGCTCAGGACGAACCCCAGCTCGTCCGCACGCTGATCCTCGCGGGCACGGGGCCCGCCGGCGGCGAGGGCATCAAGAACGTCACCAAGCTCTCGCATCTCGACACCATCCGCGGGCTGCTCACGTTGCAGGACCCGAAGCAGTTCCTCTTCTTCACCAGGACTCCCAACGGGCGTCAGGCAGGCAAGGAGTTCCTGGCACGCTTGAAGGAGCGCACCGACAACCGAGACAAGGCGATCTCCCTCAAGTCCTACGGCGCACAGCTCAAGGCCATCCACCGCTGGGGGCTGGAGCGGCCATCCGACCTCTCCGTCATTCGCCAGCCCGTGCTCGTCGCGAACGGCGAGAGCGACAGGATGGTACCGACGAAGAACTCGGCCGACCTGGCTCGACGCCTGCCGGACAGTGAGCTGGTGATCTACCCCGACGCCGGGCACGGCGGCATCTTCCAGTTCCACGGGCAGTTCGTCGAAAAGGCCCTCGAATTCCTCGAGCGGTAGAGCCGGAGGGGAGGCGGCCCCTTCGCTCCCGCCAGTCGCGGTCGAGGGGGCCGGCCTCGCAGAATCCGCACGACCGGTCGTCAGCCCCAATACGGTTGAGCCGTGCGCGTTCCGCCGCGGAGCGCCATGCGTGGTGCTCAGCGTATGAATGCGAGGGCGTTCTGGATGCCCTGTTCGAGGACCTCGTCGGCGAACCTCGGGTCGGACAGGGCGCGGGACAGCTGCATCGTTCCCACCATCAACGTGAAGAGCCCGAGCGTCTTTCCGCGTGCGGACTGCGGATCGTCAGGAGCCAGACGGGCGGCGATTTCGTCCACGATGGCCCGCGTACCGTCGGTGTAGGCGTGCTTGGTTGTGGTCGCGCAGCGCCCGATCTCGTCGAGCAGAGCGGCGGAGGGGCATCCGGTGCCGGGGTTGTCCCGGTGCTGAGGCGAGAGGTAGTCGCGTACGAACCCCTCCAGTCCCGCTCGGCCGGGCGCCAGCGTGCTGAACCTCGCGGCCTGTGTACCGAGCTGGTCAGCGACGACTGTCGCGACGAGGTCCTCCTTGGACGCGAAGTGGGCGTAGAACGCACCGTTGGTCAGCCCCGCGTCCGCCATCAGCGTGGCGACGCCGGAGCCGTCGATGCCGTCCTGCTTGAACCGATAGCCCGCGGTCTCGATGATCCGCTGCCGCGTCGCCTGCTTGTGCTCCTTGTCGTAGCGCGCCACCGGGCTCCTCCATTCGCGTTGCAAGGCCCTTGCCCTGCACCCCATCCTAGATTGTAGTATGACGTACGTAATATTACGACCGGCAGGTAATGTGATCGGTGACGTCCGAGACGAGGCATGCCCAAAGTGACGTCCCCTTCAGATCGGCGTGGACCAGTCGCGCGTACTGGCCGCGGATGAGGTCGCCCGCCGCCTATCACATCGACCCCCGGTCGGCGGCCGTCACCGCTGTTTACCGTGGATCAGGTCCAGCCCCAGTGCCGTCGATGAGCCTCGACGCACCATTCCTGCACGGTCGCCAGATCCGGTTGGGCCGGCAATGGTGTTCGGCCGGCCGCGAGGAGGTTCTCCACCTGAGACTGGACGTCGGCGATTTCGTCCAGCACGGCGCCGAGTTCGCGGACCTCCCCGCGTTTGACCTGCAGGACGCGTTGCCGTTCCGGTTCGGGCATCGGCAAGGTCAGCCGTCCGTCGCGGGCGACCTCCCTGCCTTGGTAGGCCAACCGTAGAGCGTGGGAGGCGTATTTGACGTCGTAGCCGAACCGGGCCACCAGTTCCGGTCGGTTGGGTGTCCCGCGTCGCGGTCCGCGGCCGACCAGTCGATTGAGCTGGGAGTCCAGGTAACCCAGGAACCGGCGCACCGCCTGCTGCGAGAGCATGGCCGGAACCAACCTGCGCAGTTCCTCGCCCAGCGGGGTGACGAGCAGCACCGTGTCGGCCGGCGCGTACAGCGGTAGCAGCGCCGTTGGGTTGCCCTTTGTCGCCAGCCGCAGATACTTCCGCAGCGAGTAGATCACCAGGTCGGTGTCGCCGGGACCGGAGCGTGCGCCCTCGGGCTGGGTCCGGAACACGTAGTGGTCGGACGGCTTACCGAGCCCCATCAGGTAGGCCGGGGGTTCGATGAAGACGCCCATCTCGTCGTGGTCGTCGGTGCCCTCGATGGCGATGCCGTGCACGCCGGAACCGACGACCGTGCGCAGGATTTCCCCGGTCAACGCCAATTCACGGTCGCCGTACTCGGTCTGGGGTGCGGCAACGGGCATGCCGTGATGATGGCACGACCGGCGCCGGCCGCTCGAACCATTTTTTCCGTGCTCCAAGCGCCTGACGTAATAACGTCGCCGGCGTTCGTGTGGTCCGGTCCGCAGCCGCCCGCGCGGCCACGCAACGGTGGGGATAGCCCCACCGCGCCGGACCGTTACGCCGGTTTAGCGTTAGAGCGCCCGGCAATAGGGGCGTGACGACATGAGGAGACCTGATGAAGGCGATCGTCCAGGAACGGTTCGGCCCGCCGGACGTCCTGCGGCTGGTGGACACCGACCTGCCCGAGATCGGGGCCGACGACGTGCTGGTTCGGGTGCACGCCGCCGCGCTGAACCCGTATGACTGGCACATGCTGCGAGGCGACCCGCTCGTCGCGCGGCTCATGGGAGTGGGGCTGACCAGGCCGAAGTACCGGGTGGCCGGGCTCGACGCGGCGGGTCGGGTGGAGGCGGTCGGCGCGAACGTGCGCGGGCTGCAGGCCGGCGACGAGGTGTTCGGCTTCTGCCCGGGAGCGTTCGCCGAATACGCCCGCGCCGAGGCGGACAAGGTGGTGCCCAAGCCGGCGGGCCTGACCTTCGAGCAGGCGGCGGCGGTCCCGGTGGCGGCGGCGACCGCCCTGCGGGGGATCCGGGACGTGGGTGAGGTGCGGGCCGGACATCAGGTGCTGGTCAACGGGGCCGCCGGCGGCGTCGGCACGTACGCCGTCCAGATCGCGGCGGCGCTGGGCGCGGAGGTCACCGGGGTGTGCAGCACCGGCAACGTCGAGCTGGTGCGCTCGATCGGTGCCGCACACGTCGTCGACTACACGGTGGAGGACTTCACCGACCGGCACGCGCACTATGACGTGATCCTCGACAACGTGGGCAACCGGCCGTTGCGCCGGCTGCGCCGGGCGCTGACCCCGACGGGGACCCTCGTGCTCAACGCCGGCGGCTCACCGGGCCGCGTGGTCGGGGCGGTGGGCCCCATGCTGCGGGCGGTCGTGGTCAACGGTTTCGTCCGACAGCGCCTGCGGATCCTCCCGACCCGGGAGGACCGGGCGGAGCTGCTCGCCCTCACCGGGCTCATTGAGGATGGGACGCTCACGCCGGTCGTCGACCGAACGTATCCGCTGGCCGACACGGCCGAGGGCCTGCGCCACGTGGAGCAGGGACACGCCCGCGGCAAGGTCGTCGTCACCGTGGCGTGAGGCCCAAGCCCATCCGACGATGCGCGGTTTTCGCTACGGCCGGAGGGCATTGCCGGTCACCGCTTATCACCGCTTATCACCGCTTATCACCGCTTGTCACCAATGGGCCCATTCGCCGAGCGGGGCCTGTTCGCCGACCAGGCTCTGCGGGAACGTCCGCACGGCTCGGCGTTGCACGTCCACCGGGACGTAACGCTCGCCGGGGATCTCCCTGGCGAGCGTTACCCGGTCGACGAGATCGGAAACCGTGTGTGTCGGTGCCGGGACCTTTCGAGGCGCGCCGTCGAAGATTGCCCGCAGCTCATCGGAGGTACGCGGGCGGCGCGGGTTGGCCGCATCCGGGAGCGCGGCCTGGCGGTTCCAGATCGCGTCCTTGGTGACGTTGACGACCACCCCGTCGGGTGCGCCGAGCGCGAACAGGCCGTCCCAGTGGGTGCGCACCCCGGCGATCGCCTCGCCGATGAGATCGTTGTCGTAGGCAAGGTGGGTGACCATACCGATCCGCGGATTCACCTGGTTGATCATGTAGCCGGTGGCGTAGTGATCGGTGTGTACCAGGTCGATGGTCATGTCGTAGAGGATTTCCGGCGTACCGGTCTTGATCGCTACGAGCGCGCCGGTGTCCATCTGCAGTTCGGTCACGAACACGTCGACGCCCTGGGACTGTTCGATCGTCAGCTCGTCCGGGCGGCCGTCGGCGGTCCAGACGAACGACAGGCCGTTCCAGTCGAGCCGGTAGCCGGTCGCGCCGTTCATGTTGTGGATCCGGCGCCAGTGGCGGATGGTGACGCCGTCCTGGTCGTAGCAGACGCCGCCGTCGTCGGTCCAGTCGAACTCGTTCACCTCAACCTCGAAGCCGCGGCCGACCGGGACGGTCGAGGATGCGGTGGTGTTCCAGTGGTTCATCTGCTGCAGGCCCTCGATCATCGCCGCGGTGCCCTCCCGCGGCGTGTTACCCGACGGGCCGTGTACCCGCAGCGGCGTCCAACGCCCCATCCACGGAGCCGAGCCATGAAGGTATGGAAGCTCCCCGTAGTGGTCCACGTGCAGGTGCGTGATGAAGATGTCGTTGATCGTCGCGATTGGGATTTGCTGCGCGACGAGGTTACGCAGGCAGCCGGGGCCGAAGTCGAAGATGAAGCTCCGCCCGTTGCCCAGCTCGACCAGGATGCACGTCGCGGCCTGGCTGCGCCTGGGCGGGAACGGGCACGAGCCGGCGAACGTCACCCGCATCTCGTCGGCGCCCAGCTCCTCGGACTGTGGGAAGTACGTCGTCGCGTTCTGCACGCTCGGCGTCGGCCGGTAGTACGGCGGCAGCGTGATCCCGGCGCCCGGGCCACCGCCGTAACGGCTCTGCGCAGGCGTCTCAGTGCCCGTCGCGCTGCGGCTCGACTCGCGTACTCCGTCCGCAGCGCCGCTGGTGGTGGCATTCGGTGCCGGCCGCGGGGCGGTCACCGGCCTGCTGATCGCCTCCACCGCGCCGCGCACCACGCTGGCGGCGTGCTGCGCGGCGTGCTGGGCGGCGTGCTGTGCGGCGTGCTGCGCGGCGTGCTGCGCGGCGTGGCTCATGCTCTGGCCCTGGGCCGCGGCGGCCCCTTTTTGGACGCGTTCCGCCATGCCGCGCTGTGCGCTGGCGGTGGCGCCCAGGGCCTGGGTGGCGGCTCGCGTCGCCGCGTTCACGCCGTCGGTCACGCGGCGCCCGACCCAGTCGTTGGGAATCGTCTTGGTCAGGACACCGGAGGTGAGTTCCCCGACCGCTTCCGTAAGTGTCCGGTAGGCCTTCGTGAGGTCCTGCAGTGCGTCGGAGACCTGTTTGGCCCCGAGCAGCATGGCGATCGGGATCTTCTTGCCCACGAGGTGGGCCGGGAACTCGCGCACCATCGGACGCTGGACGTCCGCCGGCGCGTACGTCGTGGCGGGGATCTCGCGCGCGAGGGTCTCCTCATCCACCAGCTCCGAGATCACATACTTCGGCGCGGGGATTTCAAGGGTTTCGGGAATCGTTCCACCGAACATGGCGCGCAGCTCGTTGCGGGTCGTGGCGCTTCGCGCGTTGGCCGCATCCGGGAGCGCGGCGTGGCGGTTCGAGATCGCGTCCTTGGTGACGTTGACGACCACACCGTCAGGTGCGCCGAGCGCGAACAGGCCGTCCCAGTGGGTGCGGACTCCGGCGATCGTCTCGTTGATCAGCCCGTGCTCGACCGCCAGGTGGGTGACCATCCCCATCCGCGGGTTGACCTGGTTGATCATGTAGCCGGCGCCGTAGTGGCTCGTGTGTCCCCGGTCCGTCGACAGGTCGTAGACGACCTCGGGAACACCGGTCGTGATCTCCGCAATCGGCCCAATATCGAGCTGGAGCGCGGTCACGAACACATCAACACCCTGGGACTGCTCGATCGTCAGTTCGTCCGGGCGGCCGTCGCCGGTCCAGACGAACGACAGGCCGTTCCAGTCGAGCCGGTAGCCGGTCGCGCCGGCCATGGTGTGGACCCGGCGCCAGTGCCGGATCGTGACACCGTCGTGGTCGTAGCAGATCCCGCCGTCGTCGGTCCAGTCGAACTCGTCGACGTCGACCTCATAGCCGTCGCCCACGGGGGCTCCCGAGAAGGCCTTGGTGTGCCAGTGGGCCATCGCCTTCATGCCCTCGATCATCGCTGCGGTACCTTCCCACGGCGTGCGACCCGACGGGCCGTGCACCCGCAGCGGCTTCCAGCGCCCGGTCCACGGAGCGAACGCGTACAGGTAGGGCAGTTCCCCGATCGTCGCCGAGTGCAGGTTCGTCAGGAAGATGTCGTTGATCGACGGGACCGGGATCTGTAGCGCGACGAGGTTGCGCAGGCAGCCGGGGCCGAAGTCGAAGACGAAGCTCCGCCCGTTGCCCAGTTCGACCAGAATGCAGGTGCCCGCTTGGTCACGCCGTGGCGGGAACGGACACGAACCGGCGAACGTGATCCGCATTTCGTCGTCGCCCAGTTCCTCGGCGAGTGGGAAGAACGTCGTGCCGTTCTTCGCACTCGGCGTCGGCCGGTAGTAGGGGGGCAGCGTGATCCCTGCCCCTGGGCCGCCGCCGTAACGGCTCTGGGCCGGCGTCACCGCATCCGCCGATTCGTGACCGTTCGACATGTTGCTCCCCTCGTCGCCCGCACATCAACCGTGCCTGCGCACATCAACCGTGCCCGGCCCGAAGCCGATAACACGCTCATGCGGCGAATCACCCGACGCGACCTCGGCCATTACCTCGCCTGGTCCTCGGGCGGCTGGCCATCCGTCTGATCTCCGCGGCGCGGCGCGGTGCGGGGCGGGGCGGGGCGGGGTGTGGCGGAGGGCCGTGGTGACCGGCCTGATCTGCTCCCCGCTGGTATTCGGCTGGGCATGGTGGATGCAACACTTCCTGCTCGGCGGGCGGATCGGCTGGCGCTCACTACTGGGCGGCGCCGTATCTCTGACGATCGCACTGTTCGGCCTCAGCGTTTTCCTGGCCATCTTCCTGTCCGGTTCGATCACCGGCCGCTCCCACCAATACGGCCCGATCATCCGGTCTACCCCGGGTCCCCCGCGCCCACCGGGCCGACCAGGTCCACGCCGATCAAGTCCACGCCGATCAGGTCGGCCCGGGACGGGCCCGAGAGCGGCTCCAGGACACCGACCTGAGCGTCGCCGATCTGGCGACGTTTAAGCCCGTAGGCCACCACCTGGTGGTAGGCAGATGTCGAACAGCGTGGTTTATCCGGAGCCGCAGCCTGTGTGGCCGGTTCCGGTTACCGTTCTCACGGGCTTTCTCGGGGCGGGGAAGACCACTCTGCTGAACCGGATTATGGGCGGTGATCACGGGCTCCGGGTCGTGGTGCTCGTCAATGATTTCGGCTCGTTGAGCATCGACGCAGACCTCGTAGTCGGCGTGGACGACTGTGCGGTCGTCAGCCTGGCGAACGGGTGTGTCTGCTGCACGATCCGTGATGATCCATTCGATGCCGTGCGGCGCGTCATGAACAGGCCCGAAGCCCCCAGTACGTGATACTTGAGGCCAGTGGTCCGGGCCAGCTGAGCTGGCGGCCTGAAGGCCGTCACACCGCTGGGTGGCGTTCTGGTCCGTGACCGGGCCGGGTAGTTCACCGTAGCCGTCACCGTCAGCCATCGTGACTCGGCCCCCCGTCGCAGACGTGGCCCGGCAGCGGGTCAGGCGCAGGCCCGTCCTCAGCGACTCAGCAGCTTGTTCAATATCGACGATTCGCGATATTATCGGGGGCGTGCTCTCTTCCGGTGACGTGGCGGCAACGGTGCTTCGAGACGCGCGTCGCCGGGCGGGGTTGACTCAGATCGAGCTGGCGGCCCGCGCGGGAGTGACGCAGAGCGTGATCAGCGCCTACGAGTCCGGGCACCGGCAGCCGGCCGTGTCGACGCTGGCTGCGCTGATCGAGGCGTCCGGGTTCGAGCTCACCGTGGGAATTCGCAGACCGCCGCACCAGCTACAGATGCTGTCTGGGCCGATCGGGCGCGTGGTCCGTCACCACCGGCGGGAGCTGATCGCGGCCGCCGCAGCGCACAGGGTGTCGAACCTGCGGGTGTTCGGCAGCGTGGCCCGCGGGCAGGACCGCCCTGACAGCGACGTGGACCTACTCGCCGACCTGCCCGCCGATCTGGGACTGCTCGGGCTCGGTCGCGTGCAGGACGCGTTGGAGACCATTCTCGGTGTCCCGGTCGACCTGGTCCCGGCGCAGGACCTCAAGCCCGAGGTCCGCGCGCGGGTCGAGCGCGAACAGGTGGCGCTGTGACCTACCGGGACCGTCAGCGGGTGTCCGACATCCTCGCCGCGATCGAGGCGATCGGTTCCCACCTGCAGCGCGGCAACCATCTCGGATGGTCTGGTCTTCGACGCGGTCCGAATCCGACTCCTCGAGATCGGGGAGGCCGTCAAAGCTCTACCCACTGACCTGCTCGTCACCGAACCGGACATCCCCTGGAAGCAGATCGCACGAATGCGCGATCACCTGGCCCACCGCTACTTCGACACCTCGCACGCGATCCTGCAGGCCACCGTCGACCACGACCTGCCCGACCTGGAACAGGCGATCCGACGGCTGAGCCGGCACCTGGCCGATGAGTCCGCTGACACGAATGAATGACCTCCACCGAAACACCCCAGAAATTCCTGTGGCGCTCCGGTTCACGGGAACTCCGTCGTCAGCCAGAAATTTTTTCCGGGTTCGGCGTGGAGAGTACTTGTTTGAGGATTGTTTTCGCATCGTCGCTGCCCAGCTGAATCACGGCGTCGACGAAGTCCGGTTCGAAGAGCAGGTAGCTGAGGATATCGTTGCTACTCGGGAGCGGACCAAGTAGGGTGCGAAGAAGCGCCAGTTCAGGGTCCAGCAGAAACCGTGCGCCGGACAAACGATTCGCCAGGACCTCTTCCGTACAGCCTTCAACATCGGTGCGGCGGAATCTTGTACCGCGGGTTCCTGCGGCGGGCGACCGCCGGGCGGAACCTCGGGGTTGCGGATCGGCTCGGTACCCACTACCAGCACCCGTCCGGCGCCCAGCGCGATAGCCGGCTTGACGTGGCTGGCGGGCAGACGCTGGCGGCTCCTGCCGTAGATGGCACGCCGCCTCAGGCCGACGGCCACCCTCTGATCACAGTCCATCCCCTGATCACAGTCCACCCGCTCGGTCTCGGCAGGGAATGGACCACGGCGGCGGTTCTGTGTTCGCCTGGTCGCCGATTGTACGAGAACGCACGCCCGTGTTGATAACCTGGTACGGCTTGCCCTAAGGTGCGGAGGCACCAGAACGCTGGTGGGTCCGGCGGCCCGGTCGCCGCCTTGAACACGGGGGTAGAAAATGTCGGTAACAGTGATCGTCAAGTTTGTCGTGGATCCGACGATGTTCGGAGAAGCGCACCGCGAACGGGCGGCAGAATTCGCGGCGGTATCCAGCGACGGCAAGGCGCAGGGTTGCCTGCACCACCGGTTTGTGGCCGGCGAGGACCATGTGCTGGCGGTCGATGAATGGGAAAGCGTGGAGGCGTTCCAGAATTTCTTCGCGAACCAGACCGAGATCCCCGGACTCATGCAGGCCGCCGGAGTATCCGCGCCGCCTGAGGTCAGCGTATACCAGAGCCTGAACTCCGCGGATTCGTTCTAGGAATGGCGCACGCCGTCGCCGTCCCGGGTGAAAACGGAGACGTTTGAGTCCTGGTTGCCGGCGGCGGCCTCGTGTAGTTCGGGTGTGAAACCCGCTCCGCTGAAACACAGCAGGCGTGGGGAGTCGCCGTTGGCGGTATATGCGGGTAGCAGGCTACCGCATGCCGTTGTCTTCGACCGGCAGGTTCTCGTCGAGGGCCAACGCGGCGAGCGCGTCGGGATCCGCGGGGACGACTGTCACCCTGGTGGTTCCCGCGTCTGCCGCCGTCGCTGCGTATTGCACTTCCAGATCGGTCCAGTAGCCTCACGGCCGTGTTCGGAAACCGGCCCCGTGCGCTCCGAAACGCCGGATCAGCCCCACCGGGTAGCCTGAAGCAGGTTGCGGTAGGTCGAAGCGGGAGGCGTCTCCTGAGTTCCACCGGCTACTGGTGTCTGGGCGTCCTGCGGGCCGACGCTGACGAGGCCTATCTCCATTCCGTGCGGGCCGAACTCCGCCGGCTCGCCGCCGACGCGGAGATAGACACCTGCTACCGGGACTGGGTCGGGACCTTCAACGACGTCATACCGGCACAGGCGCACCTACCTGACACCCCGGCGATGAATCTGGACAGGCTCGGCCACATCGCGGTGGTCGGCGACTGCGTCTTCGTGAACATCGGCGGTGCGCTTGGCGACGACAGCGCCTTGGCGCGGGTGGCAGGATTACGCAGGGGATCGCCGGTCGCGGGGTTGTTGCACGCGCTCGGCCCGGACCGGGCGCGGTCCCTGCCCGGAGTGGTGGGCAACACGCTGGCATCCGCGGCCGAGGTGGCACGCTGCGCGGACGGCTGGCGGGCTGCCTGCACGCTGGCACCCGACGAGCGGGCCGTCGCGTTGGACCGTCTCGACCAATGGTGGGGCGACGCCGGCGACGGCGGCCGCGGCGGGCGCGAACCGATGGCCGTGTTGAACATGATTCCGGAGATCATCGATATCGCGCTGGTGCGGCGCAGCGGCCTGATTGCTCTTGCCGCCACGTTCTGATTGTAGGTGGGTCGCCGAGACGGATATCCACCTGCTGATTCCAGAGCCGAATTGTGGCGCCCCGCACCCACAGGGCCGGGCGCTCTTAACGATGTGTATCTGATGCTCCTGCCACAACACCAGATTCACATCGTTCCCAAAGAGTGGCCGGCAATAGGGACGCGGCGTCGCGGAGCCGGGGCACGCACCCCAGTCCCGCTCCTTCATCCACGCCCCTATTGCCGGGCACTCTTAGCGGATGAACGTTCGGACCTGCTGCTCCCAGTCGTCCGTGTGGATGATCCGCCCGACGAACGCCTCGCGCAGTACCCGCAGGTATGGCAGGCGCTCGACGGCCTGGCGGTAGGGGGAGGCGGCGGTCGTGGCATCGGAGTAGATCGCCGCGACCCGGAACCCGAGCAGCGCGAGTGCCTGGTTCAGTGCGGGGACGCAGCCAGGGTATGCCCGGTAGACGTAGGTAGCGTGGCCATCCTCGCTGAGGACCTCGAACAGCACGTGGCGAGCGGTTTCGCAGAAGGTGAAAGCGAGGACCGTCGGGGCGTCGCCGCTGACGGTGAGCGCTGAGAGATCAGTCCACGGCGCGCGGGCACGTCCCTGGTTCGGCTGCGCGCGTGGCCTCGGTTGGTGGTCATGCCCCAGCGACTGGCCGCCGAATCCGGCCCCCTCGCGCCCGTACCCGCCGAGCAGGCGATAGGCCAGTACAGCGTCGACGTCCGGTTCGGCGTCAAGCCCCCCGCTCATCGCCGAGCCCATCGCATCCACCAGGCCTCCGTGGGCGACCCCGGCCAATCCGCCTGGCGCCGGGGTCGGTACGGCGTGGTTCCTCGGCCCGATCGGGTGGGCGTCGTCGCGGCCGGTCGACCAGCCTTCCCGCTCGACGGAGACGCTTTGATGCAGGCCGAACCAGAGCGTGCCGATCGTGGCCAGTACGTCGATGCAGCGCGCCTGCCGGGGTGTGGAGCAGACAGCGACGAGCGAGGTGAACGTGGTCGGGTCGACCCCGTCGAGTTGGGCGCGCGGGGTAGCGACCCCGTCGGCCAGGTAGCCGGCGACCCGACGGGCGGCCAGCGATCCCAGGCCGGGCAGGAGCGCCGAGACCAGGTGCCCGCTGCGTGCCCGGGCCGCGCTGACTCGGACGCGCAGGAGCTCGCGGAACTCGCCGGTGCGCCGACCGAGCCGCGCGATTACCAGCCTGCGTCCGTCCAGGGTGGCGATCTCGAGGTGGTAACCCGACCCCTCAGCGGCTATCTCACCAAGGAACGAGTACGGCACCTGTTCTGGATCGCCGAGGTCAGGCACCGCAATCAGGGCGTCGTCGTACAGGTACAGCGCAGCGTCCACGCCGTCGAGCGCTCCGGCAAACCGCTCCGGTCGCCCGACGCCCATCAGCAGCAGGGTCTGGATGAGATCTTCGGCCCGGGCTTGGACAAGGTCTGCCAGCACCTGACCGTGCAGCCGACCCAAGCCCTCCAGTAACAGCATCGGGCCCTCCGCCAACTGCAGGAGCAGGGCTCCCGCAGCGACGTCGGTGACACCGAGGATGTCGGCGCACCGGACCTGCAACGGCTGGCCTGCCCTCGGCGAGACCACGAGCGTGTGATCACGCACAACCGCGGTGGCCTCGCCGTCTTCGAGGAGTTCCTCGTCGGGACCCATCAGTCGGTAGCGCATCGGTAGCGGCCGGCGGCTACGCGGTTGTTCCGCACTCGCCGCAGAAGCTGACCCCCGGCCCGAGACCGGACCCGCAGTTCACGCAGAACCTGTTGGGGCGCGCGGCGGCAAGGGCGGTCCCACAGTGCGCGCAGAACCTGCCGCCACCGCTTTCCTGCCCGCAACCGGAGCAGAGCCCGGTGCCCCGGTCGCGCAGGTTGAGGTCGTCGGTCCAGTCGACCTGCCGCACTCGTTCGTCGATCTGCTGGACCTGGGCCGAGGCCTGGCGGGCGGCGATCTCCTGGTCGACCTTGGGTGCGCAGGTCACGCACAGGCCGCGGGTACCGTTCCAGCAGACCTGCTTGCAGACCCACTGGCCGCAACGGTGGCACTGCTGGAAGCTGGGGGAGACTTCTTCGACGGCAGCGCGCAGCATCCTGTCGTTGGTCGACCCGGCGGTAGAGTCACGCAGCCACTCGGCGTTCCAGCCGGCGTCGGCGATCCGGTTACCCATGTTGCCGCCGAGTAGCCGCCCACCTATCGTCGCGATCCGGCCACCGAAGCCGGTGACGGAATGCCGGAACGCGGACTTGTACCCGTTACCGCACCGCAGGCAGGAGAACTCATACTGGTAACCCTCGCGTGTCGACAGGTCCCGGTAGTTGTTTGTGAAAGGCACCTGGTTCGCCATGCCGCTCCCTCGCACCTCACGGCCAGGGCCCGCAGCCCCACCCGGACCTCCCGCACTCTGCAATTCCACCAGGCCTCCGGCAGCTCGAGAACCACGCTCGTCGCACCATCGGCTATCTGCGGACAACCCGCATCATAGAGCGTGACCGGGCGCTCTGACGCGTGTGGGGCTCCAGACCCTCGACGTGGATGTTGGTGAGTAGGCGGGAGGCGGATGCGCCGCGGTGGTGGATGTGCAGGTCGGCGAGTGGGGGCCGGCGGGTGGGGGCCGGCGGGTGGCCGGTCCAGCACGAGTGGATGGTTGACATACATTTTCCGCCCGAAAACTGGCGTCTCCTGACGTCGTTCTTCCACTCGTCGCACCGCATGGATTGCGGCCCCGCTCCTTCGTCCACGCCCCTGTTGCCGGGCGCTCTCAGCGCCCCAGCGGCCCCGTGTAAACGTCCAGGTCACCGTCTGAGCTGAGGGTGTGGAGCTCCGCCTGGGGCGTCCGGCCCTCGCGCGTAGAGAGCAGAGGAGTAGGGGAGCAGAGGTGGGCTGCGATGCAGCCGAGGACGGCGAGCGCCGCACCGAGCAGGTATGCGGCGACGAACGGCCCGGCACGCACGGAGTCCGCGACGATCGCCGACAGCAGGCTCATGCCCGTCACGGCGCCGATCTGGATCGCGGTCTGCTGCAACGAGATCGACAGCCCGAAGCTGTCGGCCGGCGCCGCGCTGCCCGCGATGACCAGCAGTGGCGGCTGCGCGTGCCCGAAAGCCAGCCCGCTGGCCATCAACCCGACGATGACCATCCACAAGGTGGCGAGTTGTGTGCCCGCCGCCAGGAGACCGAGTGCGACCACATAGGCGGCGGCTCCTGCGACGGCGAGCCGGCGTGGTCCAAAGCGGCTTCCCAGCCGACTCGCGGACGGCGCTGACAGCGAGATGGACAGTGTGCGGGCCATCGTCACGAGCGACGTCACCGCGATGGACAACCCGAAGACCCCCTCCAGAAGAAGCGGCGTCACGAGGAAGTTGCCCAGATGCGCCGCGCCGATCATGAATGAGGCGACTCCGGATGCACGGATGTCGCGTTCGGCGAGCAGCTGCAGGGGAATCACCGGCACGGCGGCCCGCCGCTCTGTCCGCACCAGGATCCACGCCAGCACCGGGACCGCCGCAAGCAGCCCGATGACCACCGGGCGTGCGCCCCAGACGGCCGCCCGGTTGACGCCGAAGGTGAGCGCGAACGCGGTCATGGCAAGCACGAAGGAGCCGGCCCGGTCCAACGACAGGTGGGCGTTTCCCCGATCGGCCGGCAAGACTCTGATTGCTGACACGAACGCAAGCAGGGCCAGACAGGCCTGGATCGCGAACAACGGACGCCAGCCGATCGATGAGATGACCAGGCCGCCGATGGCCAGCCCGCTGACCGAGGCACCCGCCAGCACACCGGACGCCCATGCTGAGGGACGGATCCGTTCGGCGGGCGGGAAGGCTTCGAAGAGGATCGCGAACGATGAGGGGATCGTTGCCGCGCCGGCGAGCTGCGCCGCCGTCCGAAAGGCGATCAACGAGAGGGCGTTCCAGGCCAGAGCCGACAGGACCGAGAAGACAATGGCCAGGGCTATACCGACGAGAAAGGTCCGGCGGTGACCGCGGATGTCGCCTACCCGCCCGAGGATCGGCATCGCGACCGCCTGCGCCAGCATCCCACCCGTCACCGCCCAGGTGACCACACCGGCGGTGCTGTGAAGGTCGGTGGCGACCGTGCGGACCGACACGGTGAGGACGGTGGCCGTGAAGGTGGTCGAGAACATCCCGACCAGGCACGTCAGGACCACCATGGCGGGAGTGGCGTCCGCAGACCCCTGCGCGTAGCGGTCTGACGGGAGTGATGATCTGGTGGGAGTCCGGGTGTGGTGCCGCGACGGGGTCTCCTGGATCACAAGTCATCCCCCCGGGCTGGCCGGCGCCGCCGTCCTGATCATCGACCCCAGGCATGGGCCCGTGCAACCGATCTCACGGACGCCGTGGCAAAGCCTCGCTACCCGCTTTCAGTGAGTTGGCCTGGTCTGTGTCGGGTGTGTCGAGTTGGAACCAGACGGTTTTGCCGGTGCGGGTGGGGCGGGCGCCCCAGTGGGTGGCGAGTTCGGCGACGAGTT
>NZ_CAUVXL010000252.1:0-2344 GCF_963555915.1 Protofrankia sp. Cas4 | reverse complement strand
TGGGGTTCAGGAGACGGGGGACGCGACTGTCGCTGTCGGCGATCTCGACGTAGAGGGCGTGCTGGCCGCGGCGCAGGGTGAGGTGACTGGGGGTCTGCGCGTATCGGATGGCATTGGTGACGAGTTCGCTGACGAGGAGTTCCACCAGGTCGATGTGTTCGGCTAGGTGCCACTGGTAGAGGGCGGCGACCGCGGCGTCGCGGGCGGTCTTGGCTGCCCGGGGGTCTGGGGGGAGCCGGCGGGTGCTGACGGTCGCGGGGGTGGTGGCGTGGACGAGCAGGAGAGCGGCGTCGTCGTCGTAGCCGCCGGTGCGGTCGATGAGAGTGAAGAGGCGGTCGGCGGTGGTGTGCAGGCCGGCGGGATAGGCGAGTGCGGCCTGTAGCCGGCGGGTGCCTTGGTTGATGTCGATGGTGGGGGATTCGACGAGCCCGTCGGTGTAGAGAGCGAGGGTGGCGCCCGGCGGGAACGGGTAGCGGGTTTCGGTGAGCCGCTGACCGGCGACGCCGAGGATGATTCCGCTGTGGTCGTCGAGGAGGTGGACGTCTGCGTGCGGGTCGACGAGGGCGGGGGGCAGGTGGCCGGCGTTGGCGACGGTGATGGTGGCGGTCGCGGGCTCGAAGATGGCGTAGATGCAGCTGACCAGCGCGCCGTCGGGGCCGGCGTCGATGGATCGGACGAGGTCGTCGAGGTGGGTCAGTACGTCCGCGGCGGGCAGGTCGAGGGCGGCGAAGGCGCGGACCGCGGCACGGACCTGTCCCATCACGGCGGCGGCGGTCAGGCCCCGGCCCATGACGTCGCCGATGACGAGGGCGACCCGGCCGGCCGACAGGCCGATGACGTCGAACCAGTCGCCGCCGACCTCGGTGGCGGCGGTGCCCGGCTCGTAGCGCCAGGCGAGTTCCAGGCCCTCGACCGCGGGCAGGTTTCCGGGCAACAGCCCGCGTTGCAGGGTGAGTGCGGCCGTGTGTTGGTGGGCGTAGGCGCGGGCGTTGGCGATCGCGCTGGAGATCCGGCTGCCGAGCTCCGCCGCGAGTTGTACGTCGTGTTCGGTGTAGGACCGGCCGGAGGATCCGACCGCGAAGATGACCACCCCGTGAAACGTGCCACCGGCCAGCAACGGCACATGGATGACGGACCGCAGGCCTATCTGCCTGAAGTACTCACCCGCACCGGGGATGTCGAGGTTACGCACGAGCTGCTCGCCCATTTGGTGCAGCTGTGGTTCACCTACGGCGAATACCTGGTAGTGGGGGGTCTGGCTGGCGAACTCGATCCGCTCACCGATCTGCAGACCGGGTGGTGGTTCAGGGAAGCCAGCCACTCGTGCGTTCACCAGGCGGCGCAGCGGCAGCCGGTCCGGCCTGGCGGCGGTGTCGAGAGGTTCGTCGGTCAGCAGGAGGATGGATTCGTCGGCGAATTCCGGGACGACGAGTTCGATCAACCCTTCCAGGATTGCTGACAGGTCCAGAGACGCCCCGACCAGCCCGCTGGCCCGGCTCAGCAGGCGCAACCGCCGCTCCACCGCCTCCCGACCTGCCTCCGCGTGGCGCTGCTCGGTGACGTCGACGACCGCCACACCTACCGCCTTGGTGATCCCGTCGCGATCGCGGATCGGGTAGTGGGAGACGCGCCAGGCCTGCCGGTCCGGCCCGGTAGCCGGGGTGGTGCCGGCGAGGTCGACGTCGAGGATCGGCTCGCCCGTGGCCAGCACCCGACGGATCACATGCCACGCCTCGGGCTCTACCCCGGGGAGCAGTTCGGCGATGCTCTTGGTCCCGACGTCGCCCGGGGACAGGCCGTTGATGGCGAGAATCGCCTGGTTCATCCAGCAGACTCGCAGGTCGCGGTCGACGACCAGCAGGCCGATCGGGGCCAGGTCGGACATCCGTGCGGCAAGCGTCAGCCTGTCCCATGCGTCCGGGCTGGCGGGGCTGGGGAGTCGGTGCCGCTCCACGTCACGGGCCGCCACCGGAGAGATCGCGGGATTCCCGGATCAGGTCCACCTCCCGCCCAACGTCGAGACGAGCAGCGCACACACAGTCCCCAAAGGGGGCATCCCGTGGCACGGGTAACCGATGCCCCCTGCTCGGATACCCAAACGTCCGAGATCGACAAGCGGCCGTTAGATGATCGTGAGCGGACGAGCCGCCATGACCGCGGTTGGGCGCGGAGTGGTCAGAGCTCTACGGTGAAGGTGAACACGCTGTAGTTGCCCTGGCCGAACGAGCCGTCGCAACTGTCGATTGTCCGTTTCCACGCCCGCAGTTCGAGCAGGTAGCAGCAGGACTGGGGGAATGCGTCCCGCAGGTTGGCGATGGTGAGGCGCATCCGGCCACCGTTCCCC
>NZ_CAUVXL010000251.1:0-11922 GCF_963555915.1 Protofrankia sp. Cas4 | reverse complement strand
CGACGCCGAAGTCGTCGTCCAGTCCGTACTCGTCCTGGTCGTCGGCGATACCGGCAAACGCGACGTCGGAACGCAGGGCCGCCCACTCCTTGTTGAACCGCGCCCGCCCGTGGAGCAGCCCGATGGGAACGTCGGGATCCACCGACGTCAGCCACGCCCGAACCCGGCTGAACATCGGGTCGCTGGTCGCCTGCGTCGGCATGCCGACAAACACCCCGTCCGCGCCGAACCGTCTGGCCAGCACCTCCGCTGCCACAAGAGCCGCCTCGGTCTTGCCCTCACCCATCGGGGCTTCCAGGATGAGCAGGCCCGGCGCGGGCATGTCCTCCGCGAGGCGTACTGCTTCGGCCTGAGCGGGCCGGGCCGCGACACCGAACCTGTGCCGCACCAGGTCGGGCTGATCCCGCGGTGCCGGTCGGTCGCTGCGCCACCCGCCGCGCAACCCCAGCTTGTCCCACGCCCGCCGGGCACGGTTCCGCGACTGTTCAAGCGACACATCGGACAGGTCCGATTGACCGCCGAAATGCTCCTCGTCACTCGCGATCCAGTCAGCCATGATGATCAGGCCAGACAGGGCAAGCTGACCGCCCCGGCGCGGTGTCGCCACATCCGAGAACGACCCCAGATCCAGACCCAGTTCGCCGGCGATCCGGTCGACGAACCCCCTCTGGACCTGGGGCCACTGGCCTTTGCCGTGAGCTGCGGTGCTGGCGGCCCTGAGACGGTCGACCCCGGGCACCAGGCCGTGGTGCCCGGCTATCAGCGGCCATACCCAGTTGCGGGCCGACGCGCCCCAGCCCACCTCGCGCAGGCACGTGCGGACGACGACCGCGCCCGCCCGCGCATGGTGCCACCGGGCGGCCTGGTCGCGCGTGAGCCGTTGCCAGTCGAGGCCGACAGCATGGACCTGTGCCGCCAGCGCGTCGTTCTTCATCTGAAACGCGGGAGTTGCCTTACCGACGTCGTGAAGGCCGCACAGCAAGGAGAACAGGGAACGACCCCGACCGCCACTACAATCGTCAAGACGATTCCGTACGGCGGTAGATAGAAAGCGATCCCAGACGAGCTCGCCGACCGCAGCCGTGTCGAGCAGATGGCCTAGCAGCAGATGCATCGAACCCTGAGCGTTCGACTTTCCCCATACCACAGCAAAAGCTGCGTCTTCCATAGGAGTCCCCCGTGTCCGGCAGATCGGACACGGCATTCAACCACTCACCAAGCTGACCTCACATCAACGGGTGATGTGTGGGGTACCAGACCGTGGCACACGACGACCTGGGAGTTCGGGCACGGGAGCATGCCCGTGCGCGGCGGAGCTGGCCGGCCTGCGCGGCGAAGTCGCCGCCTTGCGTGACCAGGTTGGCCGGCTGGCCGCCCTTGGTGCAAGGACACCCAGCCCGGCCGACTCACAAGCCCGCGGCGGCCCTGTCTTGGAGCCCCACAGGGTATGACGCGGCGGCACGGTCAGGTGCGGGCAGTTGGGTCCTGATAGCATTGGATATCGCCTGGAGGCGTAGCCTTTGGAGGGGTGGTCGATGTCCGACGTGCTCATTCGTGACGTACCCGATGACGTGCTGGCTGCCGTCGAGGCTCATGCTGCCAGGCTCGGCCTATCTCGCAACGAGTACCTTCGCCGGCAGCTCGCCCAGGACGCGGCGCGCTCGGTAGCCCTGGTGACTTTGGACGACCTGCGCTGGTTCAGTGCCGCGTTTCGTGATCTCGACGACCCCGAGGTCATGCGGCAGGCCTGGACGTGACCACCGCGGCCGAGACGCGGCGTTGGCTTGTCGACAAGTCCGCCCTCGTCCGGCTGAGCGAGAGTCCCGATGCTGACCTGTGGCTGTCCCGTATCCAGCGAGGTCTGGTCCGTATCACGACGGTCACGATCCTGGAGATCGGCTTTTCCGCGCGATCCGTCGATGATCTTCGTGTCAGGTTGCGGCGGCCGCCGGTGTCGGCGATGCCCGTCGAGAACGTGACGCCCCGGATCGAGTCCAGGGCCGTGGAGGTCCAGGAGCTGCTTGCCGGCGTTGGGCACCAACGTGCGCCGTCCGTCCCCGATCTGATCATTGCTGCGACGGCCGAGCTGGCCGGGCTTGTGGTGCTGCATGTCGACAAGGACTTCGAGTTGATCGCCGCGGTGACCGGGCAGCCCACCGAGCGGCTCCGCCTGTCGTAGCGGCCAGCGGGTAGCGGTGTCTGCACGAATCTGGGTGTCCATTCACGGGCTCAGACACGATTTTCGGAGCCGTTATTTCTACCGGCCCCGTGCAGGATGACTGTGCTGGTGTCCTGCGTGCGCGGGCGAGGAGTCCGCGGTGGCAAGACGCGTGTACGAGGCGGGTGGTGTTACCGTCCGGCGAGCCGAGTCCCCCGTGGTGGACGAAGTCCTTATGGGCGATCGCCCGTGGGGTGACTCGCAGCCACCACCGTTCCCATTCGTGCGGGGTTTGGGGTGGCTGGTCGGCTGCGAGCAGGTGGTCCCCGCACAGCGGGCACATGTCCCGCGTCTCTTTGGGTGGGCACGGGAGGACCATCGGCCGCAGCAACCACGCCTACCGCTACCGAATTGCGGGCCAGTGCTCCGGCCTCCAGGCCGGGAGTGAAGGCCCGCGCGGGAGGGCCGCCAGGCCCGAGCGTGCCCTAAACCGGACGGGTCTGCTGCTCGATGTACTGACGGACGACGGTCAGCGGCGCACCGCCGACCGACCCGGCGAAGTAGGAGCCGGACCACAGCCGGTTCGCCCGCCAGTAGTGGCGGGCCAGCTCGGGGAACTCGTGGCGCATTCGCCGCGACGAGACACCCTTGAGGCTGTTAACCAGTCTCGACAGGGCGACTTTGGGCGGGTAGTTGACCAGCAGGTGGACGTGCTCGCCTTCGCCGTTGAACTCGGCGAGGTCGGTCTCGAAGTCGACGCATACCACCCGCATGATCTCCTCCAGTCGGGTCACGTGCTGGTCGGTGAAGACGCAGTGCCGGTACTTGGTCACGAAAACCAAGTGGGCATGCAGCGCGAAAACGCAGTGCCTGCCAGTACGGATATCGAGATCGTGACCCATAGACCAATAGTAGACTTGACCCGTGCAGCTTCGGTACAACGTCCGTCTCGACCCGTCGCCGGGTCAGATCGCGGCACTGTCCCGGGCGTTCGGCTGCGCGCGGGTCGTGTTCAACGACGGGCTGCGTCTGCGGCAGGAGACCCGCGCAGCGGGGCTGCCATACCTGTCGGACGGAGAACTGTCGAAACGGGTCATCACGGAGGCGAAGAAGACCCCGGAACGGGCGTGGCTCGCCGAAGTGTCGGCGGTGGTGTTGCAACAGGCCGCGGCGGATCTGAACACGGCCTACCGGAACTGGTTCGGCTCACTGTCGGGCAAACGGCGGGGCCGGAAGGTCGGCCCGCCCCGGTTCCGGTCGAGGAAGGACAACCGGCAGGCGATTCGGTTCACGAAGAACGCCCGGTTCGCGGTGATCGAAGGGCGACGGCTGCGCCTTCCGAAGATCGGGGACGTGGCGGTCCGCTGGTCGCGGGAACGTCCTTCCGAGCCGTCGTCGGTGGCGGTGATCCGGGATGCGGCGGGCCGGTACTTCGCCTCCTTCGTTGTCCAGGTCCGCGACGAGCCGTTGCCGCCGGTCGAGGACGAGGCGGGGATCGATGTGGGGTTGGAGCACTTCGCGGTCCTCTCGAACGGCACGAAGGTCACCTCGCCGACGTTCCTCCGCCGTGTGCACCGCAAGCTCCGCCGGCTCCACAAGGACCTATCTCGCAAACGGAAGGGCAGCAACAACCGCAGGAAGGCTGTCGTCAAGGTCGCCCGAGCGCACGTGAAGGTGGCCGATACCCGGCGGGACTGGCAGCACAAGCTGTCCACGACGATCATTCGCGAGAACCAAGCGGTGTACGTCGAGGATCTGTGCGTGGCCGGTCTTGGCCGGACGCGGCTGGCCCGGTCGGGTGTACGACGCGGGCTGGTCGCAGTTCGCCGGGATGCTGGAGTACAAGGCGGCCCGGTACGGCCGGACGTTCGTGAAGGTCGACCGGTTCTTCCCGTCGTCGCAGGTCTGTTCTGCCTGCGGGATGAAGGATGGGCCGAAACCGCTGTCGGTCAGGCGGTGGACGTGTCCGGCGTGCGGGACGGCCCACGACCGGGACGTGAACGCGGCGAGGAACATCAGGACCGAGGGACACAAGGTCGCCGCCGGACAGGCAGAGACCATAAACGCCCGTGGAGCGCGGGTAAGACCGGCACCTGTGCCGGCACCGCGCGGAGAAGCGGGAACCCACCCGAAGCTCACGCCCACAGCGGCGTAGCAGACGGGAATTTCCGCCCTTCAAGGCGGAGAGGATGTCAATACACCTGCTTCACCCGCAACCGCTACAACCACGACCAGTGCGACGTCCCCGCCTCGACGCCGACGCCGTCGACACCGCCGTCCTCACCGCCCTCGCCAGCTTCTACCGCGACCACCAGCAACTCATCGCCGCCGCCGTCGCCTCCGCCCAGCGCCGCCACCGCAACGCCCGCGCCGAACCCACCGAAGAGATCGACGACGAACCGGTCATGCCGGCCCGCTCCACCCTTCGCGCGGTCGTTCAGCACATCGAGACGATCATCGAGTTGGGTGAGAATCTCCAACGCAAGGCCCTCGTCGAAGCCCTCGTCGAAGAAGTGGAGATCACCAGACCCGACCGGCTCGTACCGATCTTCCGGGTCCCCAGACCCGACGCTCCAAGGGACGCCGCCAACGTAGAGACTGGAGACACAGACCGACCCAAGCCAACCCGACCAGCCACGCCACCCGCCCCCCACAGGGGCGCCGCAGCCGTCCTACCAGCCACAACGCCCCCGAAGGGAGCGGTTCGCGCAATGCCTACATTGGTGGAGGTGAGGGGACTCGAACCCCTGGCCTCCTCCGTGCGAGGGAGGCGCTCTACCAGGCTGAGCTACACCCCCTGGAGCTTCTGAAGCTTACCGCAGACCCGGACGGGCGTGACGAGCCGGCCCCGGCCGAAGAGAACACGATCGTCGTCCTGCGCAGCTCCGGAGGTCACCCTTCAGCTCAGCTGGTCCTGACTGGAGCCAGCGGAGGCTCTCCCGCCCTTGCGTGGGGTACCCGTACCACCGCCGGGCCGGCGCCACGGGCCACGTCCACCTCGGCCATCAGCCGGGCGAACAGCGTCGCCGCAGCAGCCGGCCTCAGCAGGCCCGCCTCGTGGCCACGCCAGCCACATTCCCGGCCACCGTCGAAGAGCACCTGGTGGTCGGGAGCCTCCTCGCGGTCGAAAACCATCCGCGCACGGTCGGGAACAGCGCCGGGGTCGGGAACAACGCCTGGGGCGGGAACAACGCCGGGGCGCCTCGAACCGCTGCCGCACGCATCGCTGCCCGGGTCCGATGCGGACAGGACCCGGCTCCCGAACGTCCGATACCCCGACGATGGATGATCGATCCGATGGTTCACCCAGAGCGACAGACCTTCCTCCGGAGTCCACCTCGGGTCCCAGTGCGGCAGCTGCCACATCGCCCGCCCGGGGCGAAACAACGACAGTGTCACCCGCACGCCGCGGCAGCGCAGATGGAAGCCGAACCCATCCGGGCGCAGCCCGCGCAGCTCTACCGGCACCCCGCAGCTGGCTGGGCAGAGCCAGAAGCCGGCAGCGCGCAGATCCGCGGTCCACTCGTTGAACGTCCGCGCCCGGGCAACGAGGCCACCGGAGAACCTTTTGTTACGCTGAGCGCTATGGTCATAACTCACCATGACACCCCTTTGTGCTCACATCAGTGCTGACTGGCGGATGGCAGATGACGGCACAAGAAACAGGAGAAGCGCGTGATACCGGACGATACCGGGCACGGGCCGAATACCCACGTGGTCGTCAAACAGCAACCTGGTGGATGCATCAGCTGAATGCCGCCTGATCTGGACAGGTCAGGCAGAACCGATCAGGGCTTCTCCGACAACGGTCCCTCGCGTGCAGGACCGGTCGGACGACCAGGCCAGGGACGTCAGGACGGCAATGCCGACGTCAGCGCACGCGAGGGCACCGACAACAAACCCCCGCGTCGGCGCGCGCGACAACCCCGGCGATCAGCTCGGCGAAGCGCGGCGCGGACATGGTCACGCAGCCATTATGCACAGCCCGTGCGACCGCCAGCCCGTGCGACCGCCAGCCCGTGCGTCCACCAGCCCGTTCGACCCCGGTCAGCCGAAAGTGGACACCTCGACGACGGGAAGGCCCGCGACCCTGGCCTTGTCCACCAGATCATCGGCAACCGACGCGCGGTGCGAAACGATCGGACGCAGCACCAGCGCGACCACTTCCTCCGCGGGTGTTCGTCGCAGTTGCGCGGCGCGTGCGAGCAGGCGGGTATTCGTGCGGTGATACACCTCATCGTCCTCGACCTCACCGAGGATCTCCAACTCGCACGGCTTCAACGAGGCGATCAGCTCGTCATACCGGGCACACCAGAGCGGCCCGCGGTTCTCGACCGACGTCCGTCGGAACGTGTCGACGTCGAACGGCAGTACCACTCGCACTCCAAGCCCTTCCGCGCGCGCGACAGCCAGCACCACCAGGTCGGCCCCGGACGCAGCCGCCCCGACCAGCAGCCGTGGACGCAGTTTCGCGAGGGCCGCCGCCGTCCGCCGTTCGACATCAGCCAGGTCACACTCGCGGAAGCGAGGCGGGTCGGTATCACGGTTGTCGATCTGGACGCCACCGAAGGCAGCAATCATCGGCAGGCTGCGATCATCGGCAAAAAATGATCATCAACGGCTCATCACGAGGTAGATTTTTGCACACGTTCGTCGATCAGACGACTCACCCACCATATTCGATCTTCGCTCTGAGAGCTGCCGCCACCCGCCGGTGCGCTCAACTTCCGACCGCGTGCCGACGGAGCAACTCGTCGAGTTCGTCCGGATTCTCGGTTGCCGCCCCGGTTGCCGCCCCGGTTGCCGCGCCTGTTTCCGCCTCAGTTGCCACTTCGGGCTGCTGCGAGCCGACTGCCGGCGCCGGCCCCGCGGTCAGACCGCCGTGCGTCCCCGGCGGATTCACCTGCACCCGCCCCGGTTTGGACGTGTTCGGACGGGTTCCCGACCGGCCCGCCGCACGTCCGCCACCCGGGGATCCCGCCCCCTGGCCGGAGCCCTGCTCGGCATCGGCCAGGGTCTCATCCTCGATCGTGTCGGTGTACTCGGTGTACTCGGTGTACTCGGTGTACTCGGTGTAGTTGGCGTAGTCGGCATCGGCATATGCCACATTCGCGGGGTCGCCGGTAGCGCCAACCGCGGTCGGCGCGGATCCCGCGGTGACCGTTGCGTTTCCGAGCAGGTCGTAGGTGCCCTGACCGGCGGCGCCCCGACCATCGACAACCGTGCCCTCGACAACCTGCCCGCCGCTGCCGACCCCGGTACGCGCAGCCGCAGCCGCAGCAGCGGCAGCGATCGGGGAAAGGTCGACGGTCTCCGCGGCGGCACCGAGGCCGTGGTCAGCACTGAGGCCGTGGTCAGCACCGATGTCGGGGTCACGGCGCACCACAACGGAGTCCGACAGCCGGAAGGGTTCGCTGTCGGACGCCCACGGCCCGGCCACGCTGTCGGCGGCACCGGGGTAAGCCGTCCGATGGCCGTACCGGGCGACCCGCTCCGCCGCGATCCGGCGGTCCAGCGCCAACCGGGAGGCACGCAGGCGTTGGTCAGCCTGGGCGGTCCGGCGCAGATGCACGAGGTAGCCGATGAACGCGACATCCATCAGAAGGTGAAACGCGATCAAGATACCGCTCAACAACCCGGCGAGCAGCGCAGTCACCGATACGGCGGTGAACAGTACCAGGAGTCGCCGGCGACGAAGCCGAACCAGCGCCAGCCGGTCCGCGTCGGCCTTCCGTCGCGGTGGAGGCGTTGCGCGCCGGCCGCTTCCGACTCTCTCTCCGGACGGGACGTAACCAGGAGTGACGGGAGCAGAAGCCCTGACACCCCGCACCCGGGTTTCCGCCGAAGAGACAGAACGCGCCGGTCCGGAGGCCGCGTCCTCACCCGGCTGGGAAGCGACTGGCCGCATCACGGACCCCCTACCCGGCCGCGACGCCCCTCGCCGTGACAGGACTCGCATGGCCATCGTGAAACGTTCGGCTGACCGCTGTTCCAACGTGCTGTCATGGTGCCTCAGCCACATGGGGATTAGCACGAAACCCCAGACCGCGACGATCGCGAGCCAGATGAGCGCGCTCATGGCCGCGGGTTTGGAAGACAGTACCGTGCCGCGAACCCACAACCACCCGCGCGTGGCTGAGGCGGCGCAGACTGCCGCGCGGGCGAGCTGACCATGGACGGTTGCCTTCCTGCCGACTCGGATATCGACGATGACGCCGGCCAGCCCGGACCTCGCCTGTCAGCTGCACCGAAATGCGAGGATGCCCGAGCGGCGCGATCATGAAGTGGCTCGCGCAACCAGCGGCACTAAGAAACGCTAGTGAGGGAATACCGTCCGGTCACCGACCTGATGCCCGCGTGTCGCACCATCGCGATCGATACCACGTTCACATCTGGCAACATCCTCAATACAGGCAGACATCATTGAAGTCGATCAACCCTCCGACGACGCTGCTTCCACGTCACAAAAAGATCTTATCGGACCGACAAACCGTGACAACCGCATCCTTCACGTGGACACCATCACACGCGAAAGTCGTCATATGACTACCCAAAGTTAAGAAGCGACCGGTACCCGGTGCCGACCACTCAGGTACGTGAGGCGCGGGTGTCACGCCAGCGGTTCAGTAAGCCCTCCGGGGCGTCCTCCACGGTGATGGCATAGCTGATGTGATCCCGGTAAGCCCCACCGATCGCCAGATAGCGCCGGTGGAACCCCTCCTCGCGGAACCCCAGTTTTTCCACCACCCGGCGGCTCGCCGTGTTCTCCGGCCGGACGTACGCCTCCACCCGGTGCAGTGCCGCCGCGGCGAAACAGTGGTCCACGACCAGCGCCACCGCGGTCGGCGTGATACCGCGCCCGGCATAGCCGCGGTCAACCCAGTAGCCGAGATGCCCGCTGTTCAGCGCACCACGAACGATCGTGGAGACGGTGACCTGCCCCACCAGTCGCCCCTGGAACGTCACCGCAAAGGGCAGCGCGGCACCGAGACGTGCCTGCTGATGCAACCGTCGCACCATCCGGCTGTACACCCCGATGGTCTGGCGCTGCGCCCATGCGTCCGCCGTGGCCGGCATCGCCTTGGGGGTCGCCTCCCAGGGGCCGAGCCATTCACCGTTGCGTACCCGGATTTCGACCCAGGTGACAGCCTCACGCAGCCGCAGTGGACGTACGCCCACCGACCCGTCGGTGAGACGTGCCGGCCACCCCGGTGCCCTCATCCCGTCCCTCCGGGCCCACGGCCGGAACGGCCCGGATCGACCCCGCCCGGATCGACGCGGCCCTGATCGACATGACTATGATCACCGCCGCCGCGGATCTGGGCCACCGCGTGCCCGACCACCCCGGCCAGCACGCGCACCCCGTCGGAGACACCGCCCGCCGAACCCGGCAGGTTCACCACCAGTGTTCCGCCTCGGACACCGACGACGCCACGGGAGAGCACCGCGGTCGGAACCGCCGCCCGGCCGGCATCGCGCAGCGCGGCGGCGAGCCCGGGCACCTCTCGGTCGATGACCTGTCGGGTCGCCTCCGGCGTGACGTCCCTGGGTGCGAGACCGGTACCGCCGGTGGTGACAACCAGATGAATGCCGGCCGCAACGGCAGCCTCCAGCGCGATCACGATCGCCGAGCGATCATCGGGGACGACAACCACATCGTCGACGGCAAAACCGATCAGACCCAGCGCCTGGGCAGCCAACGGCCCGGACCGGTCAGCGTAACTGCCGGCGTACGCGCGATCCGAGACGGTGATCACCCGGGCGCGGGCGCCGTCGGGTACCTCCAGCGCATGACTCACCGGGCGCCACCGCCACGCCCATCGGTCGGCGTGCGGTGCCAGTCACCGGAACGCCCACCGGTCTTGGCCAGCAGGCGGATGTCGGTGAGCGTCGCCTCCGGATCAACCGCCTTGACCATGTCATGCAGGGCGAGCCCGGCCACCGCGACCGCGGTCAACGCCTCCATCTCCACGCCGGTGCGGTCCGTCGTCCGGGTGGTCGCGGTGATCTCAACTCCATGATCGTGGATGTCCAGCTCCACCCGGACCCCCGACAGCGCGATCGGATGACACAGCGGGATGAGCTCGGGTGTGCGCTTGGCGCCCATGATGCCGGCCACCCTGGCGACACCGAGCGCGTCCCCCTTGGGTACACCGGCGCCGCGAAGCAGGTCGACGACGGTTGGTGCGACCCGCAGAAACCCCCGGGCGACCGCGGTCCGTACGGTCACGTCCTTGGCGGAGACGTCGACCATGCGCGCGGCACCGGTGGCGTCCACGTGGGTCAGCCGTGGCTCGATCATGTGTCCGCCGCCATCCCGGCATCGGACCACGACACCCCGGAATCGAACGGTGCCATGTCGTCACCGAGCCGCAGCGCGGTCAGCTCCGTCCCCGCCGGCCGGTCGGCACCGTCCTCCGGAACAATCAACAGGGCGTCCGCGACGGCCAGGGCCGACAGCTGATGCGATCCCTGGCCACCCGCCAGATGGGCGACCGGCGGCCGCCCGGCTCCGGCCGCAGCCAACCGGACCCGCAGATACGAACGCCGGCCCCGGGACGAGCGCAGTTCCTGCGCGGTCGTGGCGACCAGCGTCGGACGGTGGACGGACGCAAGCCCCCGCATCCGCAGCAACGCGGGTCGGACGAACAGCTCGAACGACACCAGCGCGCTGACCGGATTACCCGGCAACGTGAAGATCGGCACCCCGTCGATCACCCCGAATCCCTGTGGCATCCCGGGTCGCATGGCCAGCGGCTCGAAACGGACCTTCCCCGAACCGGCGAGGACCTGTTTGACCACGTCGAAGGCTCCCACGCTCACCCCGCCAGTGGTGATCACAACATCGACGTCGGCGAGAACGCCGGCAAGCACCGCGGCGAACGCGTCCGGGGAGTCGGGGACGCCACCAAGCCGCCGTATCTGCGCGCCCGCCTCCCGTGCCGCCGCCGCCACCGCGTGGCTGTTGGAGTCGACGATCTGCCCCGGGCCGAGGGTTTCCCCCACCTCGACCAGTTCGCTGCCGGTCGAGAGCACCGCGGCCCGGGGGCGGGGATGAACAACCGGAGTCGCCACGTTGAGCGCGGCCAGCAGGCCGATCTGAGCCGCACCGAGCAGCCGCCCGGCGGGCAGGACCAGGTCGCCCACGGCCACGTCCTCGCCGGCCCGCCGGATGTTCTGACCGAGCCCGGGCGCGCGCGTCACGGTCACCCGGTCCATCCGACCGTCGGTCCACTCAAGTTGGACGACGGTGTCGGCACCGGGCGGCAGCGGCGCGCCCGTCATGATCCGCGCCGCGCTACCGCGCCTCACCGGCGACGGTGTGCCCGCCTGCGCCGGAATATCCCCGGTGACCGGCAGGATGACCGGACGCCCGGGGCCGGCGTCGGCCACGTCAGCGATGTGCACGGCGTATCCGTCCATGGCCGAGTTGTCGAACCCGGGCAGGGCGGAACCGGCGCGAAGGTCCGCTGCGAGTACGCAGCCGTGCGCGGACCGCAGCGACAGCGACCGCGACGGCAACGGGACGACCACGTCGAGGATGTCGGCGACATGCGCATCCACCGACTTCATCCGGCCATCACAGACCCCTGATCATCACAGACTCCGGTCAAACGGGCGCCCGGTCGACACAAGGCGCCCGGTTGACACAAGGCGCCCGGTCAGCACAGGCCGGGCTCGGCCTTGGGCCCCCCGGCGGAGACATACTCCTCCAACCACGGGTACAACTCCGGGCCGATGTCGGACCGCTCACAGGCCAGCCG
>NZ_CAUVXL010000250.1:0-3992 GCF_963555915.1 Protofrankia sp. Cas4 | reverse complement strand
GCTGTGGGATGCTCGAATGCCCGTGAGTACCGGCGCCATCCAGCACAACCTGGGTGGGGGGCTCGCGCACAGTACAGTAGCCACCACACTTGGGCGTCTCATCACCAAGGGGCATGTCGAACGGGTACGCGTCCGGCGGGTGTGGATGTACCACGCGACCCGATCTCAGGAGGAGTATGCCTCCGCACGAATGCTTGCGTTGCTGGGTCAGGTCGCCGACCAGGACGCGGCGTTGCGTCACTTTGTGAGCGGTCTTTCGCCCCGGCAGGTGCGGCTGCTGTGGCTTGTGCTCGGTGCGGCCGGCGGAGACTCGTGCGAGCGTGGCACCGATGAGCCAGCACATGATCTTTATGGTCACGAGGATGGATCGGGAGCGGGTGGGATCGGACAGACCTGAGATCCTGTTTTGGATCTTCTGGGCATGGTTCCCGCCTTGCGATGCATGTCCGCCAGTCCCGATCTTTGATCCACACCCCTATTCCCAGGCACTCTTATGAGCGAATCCCCTAAAAATATTAGGTCATCGAAAATGACCTCGACAACGTCGGTCGACAAAGCCCTGCCGTCCGGATGGCGGTGATGAACCCGAATCCAGTGTGGCCTGTTGGTGGCATCCGCATCCGCATCCGCACGTGCACACGTATCCGCATCCGCACGTGCACACGTATCCGTATCCGCATCAGTGGACAGCGACCTGACTGGTTGAATCCGACCCCCAGAGGGCATGTTCACGCCAGCCCGGGCGGCCCTGGCCGACCCGGGCTCGGACTGCCGAACGCCGCTGGGGATGCGAGATCTCTGGCTGACTAGGCCCTTCGCCGCCTGTAGTACTCGACGATCCACGCGTCGACGTCGCGTTTGCGCCACACACGGGTGCCTTTGGATGTCGCGGTAGGTGCGTTGATGACCTGTAGCGGAGCAGGGAACTGAGGGTCTCGGCGCGTCCAGTAGTCAACCGCCTGGCGCGTGATCTTCAGTTGGAAGGCTATGTCCCCGATGCCGACCAGCCGCTCACTGTCGTCCACCGGAACAGCGTAACGGCTTTGCTGGTAGCCAAGCACACCGCTATGGTTTGTTTTGCTGAACAGCAAATGTTCTGGGAGGATACGGATGGTGGCACCGGTAACCCGCCGCGACGTGGTTCGGGCGACGCTGGATCACGACGAGGCATACGATCAAGATCCACAAGGGGACCCTCCAGTCTCGGTACCCCGCTATCGTCGCGCGGTGCGGGCGGCGATCGATGTCGTACCCGAGGTCGTGACGGAGAAGGGAATGCGCAGGTCAGAGGGTGATTTCGAGGCATACTCGGCGGGTGTGCGCGACGCGTTGGATGCGGTCGCGGACGCGATCGCACGTGTTGTGGAGGGCGCGGGGGATCCGGGTTCGCCGGGCGACGGTGGCTCGGCGCGGACCGCGACATGACCGGAGCGTCAGCCGAGAGGCTGTCAGCTGAGCACTGTGGGGCAGATGGGCCGCCTGCAGCGGCGGGAAGCCCGCCGGGCTCGCCGGGCCGGACGGGATGTCCGAAGCTTCCGAACTGGGAAGGAGGAACGCTCGTGTGGGACGACGCACGCTCCGATGACGATCGTGACATCGGATGGGGCGACGACCGGGACACCTCTGAGGAGAGCGCGGACACCGACATCGAGTGGCTGCGCGCCGAACGTCCACCGCATCACATCGACCGCGACACGTCCTGACATGCCCGCGGATGAGGCTCTGAACAGTCTGAAGGTCGAGCTGCGGGCGCGCCAGCTCGCGGCACGCGCCGGTCGGATCGCCCGTACCGACTTCGGGGCGGGTGGCGGATCGGCGTCAGAGGGTTCGATCGAGGCGTACACCGCCGCTTCGTCGACCCGACGCGTATTGGATCTTCCCGAGGTGGCCGCGGCGCGCTGCGTGGCTGCGTATGTGAACCTGCCCGGCGAGCCGGAGACAGGTCGGCTTCTCGGGCAGCTGCGGGCCCGGGGGGTGGGTGTCCTGCTGCCGTCGATGCGACCCGATCTAGACCTGGATTTCCGTGAGTACAACGGATCGCTGATTGCAGGCGCCTTTGGAACTCGTGAACCTCCGCTCGGTGCAGTGATTGTTGATCTTATCCGTGCGGATGTCATCGTTGTTCCGGCGTTGGCGGCCGACGTGCGTGGAGGGCGATTGGGGCGTGGCGGTGGCTCCTACGACCGGGCGCTGCGGCGCGCGAGACCGGACGCGCTGATCGTGGCAATGGTGCACGACCACGAGCTGGTCGCCCACGTGCCGACCGAACCCCACGATATCGGCGTCCATGTCGTTGTCACACCGCGTGCCACGGTGCGGTGCGGGGCTGCCGGCTTGTCGGTGGACCCGCGGTAGCGCTATTGGTGCGCGGTGTAGTGATCATTGGCGTTGACGCTGTGCCGGCGGAGCTGACAGCCGGCTCGGATCGTGGTCTGAGGGTGGTCGTCGACGCGGAGGTGCCGTCTCGGGTTAGAGTTGGCAGTCACCGAAGTCGAGTGCTAACTCCTGGGAGGAGTCCGTGCCGCGCTACGAGTACCGCTGCACCGCGTGCGATCAGGATCTTGAGGTTGTGCAGAGTTTCAACGATGCGGCGCTGACCGAGTGCCCCGCCTGTGGCGGCAAACTGCGCCGGGTGTTCAGCCCGGTCGGCATCATGTTCAAGGGTGCCGGTTTTTACAAGACCGACAGCCGATCCGGTGGCGGTGGAGTCCGGGACCGGGCGAAAGACAAGGTCGGCAATGAGGCCGGCGCTGACACATCCAGTAAGGAGACCGTCGGGGCTGGTGCGCCCGCGGGGGGCGGCTCGGTGGACGCGACGTCGAGTGCCGCAGGCTCGTCGACGGCCACGAGCACGGCGTCATCGGCTGGTTCCTCCAGTTCCTCTGGTTCAACCAGCTCCTCCGGCGGCTCGGGTACCGCCGCGGCCTGATCGATGCGGGCTCCCTCGGACTCCTTCGGGGCTTCCGTGGGAGCCCGAGGTCGTTGGTGACTCCCTGGCTGCACCGGCGACCGGTCTGTGTAATCCGGGCACTTGCGATGGGTCGGATTTCCACAGGAGACGGCCTCGGGCGTACGCGGACAGCGCTTTGTCCACAATGCGCACTCCGGTCGTGACTGCTTCCCACCCGGTGGCTAATGTGATCTTCACGTTCACTCGTGAAGATCGTGGAGGTCGCGATGTGGCTTGCCGGACGCACAACTGCGCGTATCGGGGAGGTACGTGCCTGGCGGCTCGCGGTTGGGGCCCGGCGGCGGGTTCTTGCGGGTGTCTTCGCCGGTCTGGCTTTGCTCCTTGCCGCCGGCGCCCTGCGATCCAGCCAACCGTTGGCCGGCACAGCGGTGGTTGTGGCGGCCAGCGAGCTGGAGGGCGGGGCGATCATTGCCCCGACCGACGTCCGGATCGTGTCGTTACCGGTGGATGCCGTGCCAGTGGGTACCGCCCGGCGCTTCGAGGAAGCCGTCGGGCGGACCCTGGCAGCGCCGGTCGGTCGTGGCGAACCGATTACCGATGCGCGGTTCCTCGGTCCCGGCCTGCTCACCCAACGGCAGGCAGCCGCTGGCCTGGTCGCGACACCGGTCCGCGTCAGCGATGCCGGATCGGTTCTGTTCCTGCGCGTCGGTGATCGGGTGGACGTGCTTGCGGCGTCCACCGAGATGGCCGTGCCAGACGCGAGCTCACGGAACGGGTCGACGACAAGGCAGCCAGGGGTGCCCACCGGCGACACATCGGCAGGGCCGACAACCGAAGCCGGCACCGCGACGGTCGTTGCATCCGACGTCACCGTCCTAGCAGTTCTCCGTCCCCGTGATGCAGCGGAAGGTGTCGTAGCCACGACTGACGGCGCGCTGCTCTTTGTAGCAGCTCCGCCACGCGTTGCGGCTATTCTTGCCGGTGCGGCAGTGCACGCCAGGCTGTCGGTGACCGTGCTGGGGCGCCGAGCATCGTAGTACTACTGATCCATATCGCTACTGATCCATAGCGTCATAGCCCC
>NZ_CAUVXL010000249.1:0-9209 GCF_963555915.1 Protofrankia sp. Cas4 | reverse complement strand
TGATGATGGTCTGTAGCCAGGAACATCGTACGATCAGTTACTGTTCGAAGTCAAGACAAAACGGAAAGTTTCCACCCGGTGTGCGAGGTCCGGCCTGTGCGTGCTTGTATCGGAGCTTGTCGACCGGAGCAGACCGCGGCCGATCCCGAGGCGATCGTGGTTGGCGCGGTCACCCTGTTCAGGTGGGAACGAGCCGCGATGAGGCCGCTCGGCTCTTGGTGTATTTGCGGGGAGGGAACGACGATGGGCATATCCATCGACGATGGTGCCTGTGGTGTGTGGCAACGCGTGCCCGACGAGGTCATCAGCCGGCTTGACGGGCTCCCGGGGGCGGCCTACGAGGTACCGGATGAGGTCACATGTGCGCTCGAGACCGGGCATCCCGACAAGCACATGGCGGTTCTGCAGGGCTGGGGCAATCAGGAGGCGTGGTTGGTCTGGGCTACACCCACAACGGTCACTGCGCCGGGATGCCGGGTGGATGGACTGACCTGCCTGCTCCCGGTGGGACATGTCGGACGCCATCATGTGATCATGACGGATGTGGTGGAGGACGAAGGTCCCTACTGGTGCGACAGTCGCGCTGATCTGGAACTACAGCGCACGCCGATCTGATCGGAGGTTCGGTCACGGCTGTCAGCCACGGTTGGTGTCCACGGCGACGGTGTCGGTGCGAAAGACAAGCGTGACATCGGTATCGCTGGCGAAGTCGACGAGACGGGCGTGGTCCGGCAGCTCGCCGAGCAGCCAACAAAGATCGGAGACGGTACTTCCTTCGCAGGCCGTGATGGAGTACACCTGCGATTCGCCCCGGGGCGGACGCGCGTGCATCGGATCTTCACTTTCCCGCACGCGCGTCTGGTTCCCGCCGCCCGCGGCAGGGAGGGTCGTGCCCGTCAGTGGTCCGGCGGGTCCGTGTGGTACGGCTTTTTTGTTCATGGACATAGAATCGCTGTGGGCCTGAGTCAGGTCCATCCCGGCAAACGGGGAGTTTTGGGCGTCGTTCCCGAATTGGGCGCTTTCTCGGTTGCCCACATGGCCTGCCTGGACTCGGAGGGCTCGGCTGTGATTCCCTCATCGTGCGAGGGCCCTGGGCTCCGCCGGTTCGTGGGCCGGGCAGTCGGGACGTACCTGAGGTAGTCGGTCCTACCCGACACGACAACTCTGTGTAGAGCCGCCCCGGACTCGGGATGTGTTTTGCTCGACGTCCGATTCGTGTTCACTTCCGTTCATCCTTCGTTCATGCTGTATCGCTTCGATTCTCGCCGGCACCCCGGTCCGGGGGCGGACAGAACGGCGCCAATGCGCTGAAGACGAAGGGTCGCTTGTGAACACAGCGAAACGTCAGGTTGCGGTCATGGGCCTTGCGATGTCGGCGGTGCTGGGGGTGGCTGCCTGCGGTTCCGACAACACGGCGGCACCGAGCTCGACGGCCGGCACCGCCACGGGCGCGATCTCCTGCGCAACCGGGTCGATCACCGCCTCGGGCTCGACTGCGCAGAAGAACGCGATGGACGAGTGGGTCAAGAAGTACCAGATTGCGTGTCCCGGATCGTCGATCAACTACCAGGGAGTCGGCTCCTCCGCCGGCAAACAGGCGTTCGTGGATGGCAAGATCGATTTTGCCGGTTCGGACTCGGCGATCAGCGGTGACCAGGCGACCAATGCGGCCAAGCGCTGCACCGGCGGGCAAATCGTCGACCTGCCCATGGTCGCCGGGCCGGTCGCGGTGATTTACAACCTCTCCGGTGTGAAGGACCTGCAGCTCTCCGCCTCGACCTTGGCAAAGATCTATTCTGCCGCGATCACCAAGTGGAACGACCCGGCGGTCGCGGCTGACAACCCCGGCGTGACGCTGCCCAGTTCGCCGATCGTCCCGGTGCACCGTTCGGACGGTTCGGGTACCACGGACAACTTCACCAAGTTCTTGGACGGCGCTGCCAAGAGCGACTGGACGTTCGGTTCCGGTTCGGACTGGAAGGCCCCGAGCGGTCAGGGCTCCAAGGGCAGCGACGGCGTGACCTCGACGGTGAAGTCGACCGCCGGCGCCATCGGCTATGTCGAGCTCTCCTTCGCGGAGAACGCGAACCTGTCGACGGCAAAGATTAAGAACGGCGCCGGTGAGTATGTGGCGGTGAGCACCGAGGCGACGTCCAAGGGTGTGAGCACGGCCAAGGTCGCCAGCGGGAACGACCTGAAGCTGACCTTCGACTACGCGGCGACTACGCCCGGTGCCTACCCGATCTACCTGGTCACCTATGAGATCACCTGCACCAAGGGTCTGGCAGCGAGCCAGGCCACGCTGGTGAAGTCCTTCCTGACCTACACATCCTCCACCGGTGGTCAGGCCGCCATCGCCGATCTCGGATACGCTCCGCTGCCGACCGACCTTGCCGCGAAGGTGAGCTCGGTCGTGGCGACCATTTCATAATCATTCTTCTGCACTCCGGCCAGGGCCACGGGTTCTAACCGGGACGATCACGCCGGTGTGCCCACTCGCCACGAGGCGGGTGGGCACACCGTCCGACACCACTTGTTGGGAGGCATGATGAGCAGTGAGTCGGACGGCCAGGGCACAGGCTCGCCGAGCGACGACGCGCCGCTGGCGGTCAAGGAGCCCATCAGCAGTAGTGCGCATGCGCGGGTCAGCCCCGGGGACGTGTTCTTCAAGAATCTGACTCGCACTGCCGGCATCAGCCTGCTTGTTCTCATCGCGGCGATCGCAGCCTTCCTGGTGCTTGAGGCGACCAGTGCACTGCAGGCCAACACCGGAAACTTCTTCACGACGACCGAGTGGTTTCCCAACCAATCTCCGCCGTTTTTCGGAATCGCGGCGCTGTTGTTCGGAACGTTGCTCACAGCGATCATTGCAATGGCCATCTCCGTGCCGGTGGCGGTCGGCATCGCGCTGTTCATCACGGTATACGCCCCGCGACGCCTTGCCACGCCGCTGGCGTTCATCGTCGACCTGCTGGCAGCGGTCCCCAGCGTCGTTTTCGGGCTCTGGGGTCTGATTGTTCTCGTCCCGCGGATGAATGGCCTGCAGGAGTGGCTCACCGACTACTTCGGCTGGATCCCCTTGTTCAGTACGGATGACGGCCTCGTCGGACGGTCCATCTTCGTCGCCTCCGTCGTCCTGGCTATCATGATTCTGCCGATTGTCGCCGCGATCTCCCGCGAGATCTTCCTTCAGGTGCCGACCGCGCATAAGGAAGCGGCGCTCGCGCTCGGCGCGACCCGTTGGGAGATGATCCGAACGGCGGTACTCCCGTACGGCAAGCCTGGCGTGATCAGCGCGTCGATGCTGGGACTCGGCCGGGCGATGGGTGAGACGATCGCGGTCGCGCTGGTCCTTCCCGCGTCATTCGGAATTTCCTGGCACGTCCTGTCACCGGCCGGCAACACCATCGCGGCGAATGTGGCGAACGGTTTCGGTGAGGCCAACGAGGTCGGAAAGGGGGCTCTCATCGCCTCCGGCCTCGTCCTGTTCATCGTCACGATGCTTGTCAACATAATGGCCCGTGCCGTCATCGCCCGTCGGCATGAATTCTCGGGGACCGCCGCATGAGTACAACGACTGTCGCCCCGGCGACCAGCCCCGGCGGCATTGACCTGACCGGTCAGAAGCTGCCGATGACCACCCTGGCGGCTATCGGTGCCGGCGCCGTCGTGGCCACTATCTTGCTGTACGTCGTGGCACCGATAGACAGCAAGATTCAGTTCGTACTGATTGCCGGTTCGTTCTACCTGATCGGCCAGAGCGTGGCGTCCACCATGGTCGAAGGCAGCCGAAAGGCCGTCGACCGGTTCGTCACGACACTGGTCTATCTCGCCTTCCTGCTCGCGCTCATCCCGCTGGTCGCAGTGCTGGCCAGTGTGATTGCCAAGGGCGCGCAGCGGATCAACTACGACTTCCTGACCACCTCCATGCGAAACATCGGGGCGCGGGACGCCGGCGGCGGCATATACCACGCTCTGATCGGAACCCTGGAACAGATCGCACTGGCCAGTCTCTTCGCGGTTCCCTTCAGCATGCTGGTCGCAATCTATCTGGTCGAGTACGGTCGTGGGCGGATCAGCCGGACCATCAGTTTTTTCGTCGACGTGCTGACCGGTTTGCCTTCGATCATCGCAGGTCTGTTCATCCTTTCGTTCTATCTTCTCGCGCTCGGCCAGAAGCCGTCCGGTTTCGCCGGTGCGCTCGCCCTGACCATTCTGATGATTCCCATCGTCGTGCGCTCCACCGAGGAGATGCTCAAACTCGTCCCGGACGATCTTCGCGAGGCCAGTTATGCGCTGGGTATCACCCGGTGGCGAACCATCCTCAAGATTGTCATACCGACGGCTCTGCCTGGCATTGTGACCGGTGTCATGCTCGCGGTGGCCCGTGTCGCCGGCGAAACGGCGCCGCTGCTGCTGACCGTCTTCGGGACCGACTCCATCAATTTCAACCCGTTCTCCGGGCCGCAGTCGGCACTCCCGCTTTACATCTATGCGCAGGCTGGCGCACCGCAGCAGGTGGCTGTCGACCGGGCCTGGGCCGCCGCGCTCACGCTCATCGTCCTCGTGATGCTGCTGAACATCATCGCCCGGATGGTTGCCCGGTTCGCACGGGTTCGGTGATCGGTCATGCTGTCGCCGTCGCCCGTGCCTATCGTATTTTCCGTACCGTCCCCACCGTCCATGCAGTCCGTGCCGGTCACCGTACCGGCACGGCGCAACGAGCCGAGGTAACTCATGGCGACCCGTATCGACGTTTCCGGGCTGACCGCCTACTACGGGAATTTCAAAGCCGTCTCCGACATCCACTTCAGCATCGAGCCGAAGAACGTCACCGCGTTCATCGGACCGTCCGGCTGCGGAAAGTCCACTGTACTGCGGACGCTCAACCGCATGCACGAGGTGCTGCCCGGCGCCAGGGTCGAGGGCCAGGTCCGGATGGACGGTCAGGACCTCTACGGTGCCGGGGTCGACCCGGTGAACGTGCGTCGTACCGTCGGTATGGTCTTCCAACGGCCGAATCCATTCCCGACGATGTCCATCTACGAGAACGTCATCGCCGGGCTGAAGCTGAATGGCACGCGCAAGAAGTCACTGCTCGACGAGCGGGTTGAGCAGTCCTTGCGCGGCGCCAACCTGTGGGAGGAGGTCAAGGACCGTCTCGCCCGACCCGGCGCCGGTCTCTCCGGTGGACAGCAGCAGCGGTTGTGCATAGCGCGCGCGATTGCGGTGGAACCGCAGGTTCTGCTCATGGATGAGCCGTGTTCCGCCCTCGATCCGATCTCCACCCTGGCCATCGAAGATCTGATCGCCACACTCAAGTCGACTTACACCATTGTCATCGTGACGCACAACATGCAGCAGGCCGCCCGGGTCAGTGACACGACGGCGTTCTTCACTCTTGACAAGACCGGCGATCCAGGACGGTTGGTGGAGATGGACAAGACGGAGAAGATTTTTTCGAAGCCGAGCGAAAAGCGCACCGAGGAGTACATCACCGGGCGTTTCGGCTGAACCGGGCAGTTGCCGGCCTCGAGCTCACCCGAATTCATTGTGACCACTCGGATGCATCTCGTGCAGCCATTTGAAGAGGAGTCCCTTGCCCCGGAGCAGCGTCGCTCCGGGGAGGAGCCCGACCTGCCGAGCGGCCGGAGCCCGACACTGCTGGTTGCCGACGCAGCCGCGGACTCCGAGCTTCTGTCCGCCCTCGCCGACCATGGCGTCGAGGTCAGCGTCGTGGTGGACGGTGCGCGTGCACTGCTGGAGATCGGTCGCCTGGCACCGGCGGTCGTGCTCATTTCCGCGCGTCTGCCGATCATCGACGGTGTGACAGTGGTGCGGACTGTCCGAACCCGCGACGACATGCCGATTCTGCTTGGGGTGGGCCCGCAGGACCGGCGGCAGGCCGCGGCGGGGTTGGAGGCAGGCGCGAGTGCATGCGTTGTCAAGCCGTACCGGATCAACGAGGTGCTGGGGCTGGTGCGGTCCGTCCGGGGCTTCGGCGTGGACCGGGCCGAGCCCGGTGTGTTGCGCGTCGGAGGGGTTATCCTGAACACGGTCGCATACGAGGTCCGGGTGGACGGCGTACCGGTGCGGCTGCCTCCGCAGGAGTTCAGGCTGCTGCGCATCCTGCTTGAACGGGCCGGGTCCGTGGTAACCCGCCAGACACTGCTTGAACGTGTGTGGGGGACGACCAGCCATGAGACCAACACGCTGGCGGTGCACGTACGCCGCCTGCGCAGCCGTCTCGGGGATACCGGCGATACTGACCACCCTCGCCTGATCGAGAGTATCCGCGGCGTCGGTTACCGTTTCCGCCTCGCTGACGAGCCGACTGCGTAGAGGACCAAAGGGCGCGCGACGATCGTCAGATCGTGCGCCCGGAGGCCGCAGTCCCCAGAGCGCTGATGGAGGTGAGGTGTGATCAGGCCTGCGCACCTGCGTCGGGTGCGCGCCGGTAGGAGATGTCCGCGCGGTGCCGGGTGAAGCCGAGGCCTTCATACAGGCGTATTGCCCGCTGGTTGAGGTCTTCGACGTAGAGCATCACCGTTGCCAGGCCCTGATCGCGTAGGTGGTGCAGCCCGATGAGGGTCAAGGCGCGGCCGAGCCCGCGCCCGGCGAAGGTGGGCTCCAGACCGACGACATAGACCTCGCCGACGTCGGTCTTCGTGGCGGCGGTCTCGGCTGTCGAAATGCCACCGGGCCCGGGTATGTCGTCGATGCCGTAGTGAACCTTTGTCCAGTGGAAACCGGCCAGCCGGCCGGCGGACTCCGCGAGGAACAAGCCCGCTGGGTCGAACCACGGTTCGGCCTCCCGCAGACGAACATCGGTTACCGTCCAGCGGCCCTGCTCGGGGTGGTCGGCGAAGGCGGCACGGTTGACCGCCACCACTGCGTCCTCGTCCTGTCCAGGGATGAAGGTGCGGACGGTGACACCCGGTGGCAGTGCTATGTCGGGGAGGGCGGACAGCGGTCGGCGCATCTGCCAGAGCACGCGTTCGCGAACGAAGCCGTACCGGTGCGCCAGCGTCACCGTCGCGGGTGGGTCGCCGTGCGCCCAGACATCGAGCTGCGCGTGGGCCTGGTCAGCGGACGCGGTCAGCGCGGCGAGAAGGTGCCCGCCGCTGCCATGACGCCGTTGTCCGGGATGCACGACCAGCTCCGCCTGCCAGCTGTCATCGGAGCGGACGGCCAGGTAGGCGTATCCGGCGATCTCGCGCGATGTTGATGCGTCTGATGCGTCTGATGCGTCTGATGCGTCTGATGCGGTGATGATCAGATGGTGCCCGCTGGTGAGTGGATCGGGCGACAATCGCAACATTGCGTCATCGGACAACGGGGCGACCCCGTCCGCGCCGGTGGCCGCGGTCACCAGGTCCCGAAGGGCGTCGACGTCGTGGGAGGTCAGTTGCCGGGTCCAGTACAGCGTCATTGCGCGACATTAGGACGTTCGCCTGGCTGAAGGGCGTGCGATCATGGTATTTTCGCACGCCCGGAGGCTTCAGATTGCCTGTGTGGCTGGAGGGCGTGCGATCATGGTTCGTTTCGCACGCCCTCCAGCCCCGAGGCTGCTAGAGCGAGACCCGCTGGGGGATGCGAGCCACTTCCCTTTCGTTGTGGCTGGCCACCGCGTCTTCAGGCAGCGGTGCGATCGGAGGCGCGACGAATTTGTAACCAACGTGCCGCACCGTACCGATCATCGACTCGTGCTCCGGGCCGAGCTTGGCCCGCAGCCGACGCACGTGGACGTCGACCGTCCGGGTACCTCCGTAGTAGTCGTAACCCCACACCTCCTGCAGGAGCTGGGCGCGAGTGAAGACCCGGCCGGGGTGCTGGGCGAGGTACTTCAGCAGCTCGAATTCCTTGAAGGTGAGCTCGAGCGGACGGCCGCGCAGCTTGGCCGAGTAGGTGGTCTCGTCCACCGACAGGTCGCCGGACCGGATGACACCGGCTTCCGCAGTGCCGCCGGCCGCCGCGACCCGACCGATCGCGAGCCGCAACCGCGCTTCGACCTCAGCCGGTCCGGCGCTGTCGAGGACGACGTCATCGACGCCCCAGTCGGCTGACACCGCGGCCAGCCCACCCTCGGTGACGAGCGCGAGCAGGGGAGTGGTGAGCCCGGTTGTGCGCAGGAGGCGGCACAGGCCGCGGGCGACGACGAGTTCCCGGCGCCCGTCCACCACGACGACGTCCACTGGTGGTGCGTCCAGGAGCGCGCTGGCCTCGAGTGGGGCGACGCGAACGGTGTGAGTCAGGAGCCCGAGTGAGGGAAAGGACTCCGCGGATGGTCCGGGGGCGTTGGTGAGCAACAGGACGACGCTCAAGTCGACTCCTCCAGGGTTCGGTTGCGATGTTGGGGCAGCGTCGACCCACGGATACCTTGCGACCGGCCCCCCGCGTTCCACGACCGTCATGGGCGTGAAACGAACACCGGCCTGTGGGGAGGATAGCGGAGTGTCCTACTCCGCTCATACCGTCTTCGGGGTTCTCCCCACCTCGGACGGTGAGATCCTCGCCACGACCCATTGCGGCCGTGTTGGTTCTGCCGCCGATCGTAGTTTTGATCTTGGGGTCGTCGTCGTCCACGGTTTTTCCGGTTTTCGTGACAAACCCCCGGTCAGGGCGGTCAGCGACGGCATCCGGCCCTATGCCGGCGTGCTCACCCCGGATCTGCGGGGTCACGGCCAGTCCTCGGGCGTGTGCACCTTCGGCGATCTGGAGGTTCTGGATGTGGACGCGGCCGTGGGGGAAGCCCGGCGGCTCGGTTACCTGAACGTCATCACCGTCGGTTGGTCGATGGGGGCCGCCGCGGTACTGCGCCACGCGGCCTTCGCCCGCGGCGGGGACTGCGTGCGCGGGTACCCCGTGCACAACCCGGTTGACGCCGTCGTCAGCGTGAGCGCGCCGAGCCGCTGGTACGTCCGTGACACTGCGGCGATGCGGCGCCTGAGCTGGCTCGCGGAGACCGCCGCCGGCCGTCGCATCGCCCGGCACGCGCTCGGCGTACGGCTGATGTCCGAAATCTGGCCGATGATCCCGGCGTCCCCGCTCGACGTCGCCGGCCGGATCGCGCCGACGCCGGTTCTGTTCGTCCACGGAGACCGGGACACCTACTTCACCCTGGATCATCCTCATTCGCTGGCGGTGGCTTCGGGGGAGCACGGCCAGTTGTGGATCATCCCAGGCTTCGGGCACGCCGAATCGGGGCT
>NZ_CAUVXL010000248.1:0-20476 GCF_963555915.1 Protofrankia sp. Cas4 | reverse complement strand
GGTTGCTGGACCGCATCGGCCGCCACCTGCCCGATCTGCTCGTCGGCCGTGGTGAGCGCGCGGGCGTCGACCGGCTGCTCCCTGGCCAGCCAGGGCCGGACCGGCTGGTCCCAGGCCAGCCAGGCCCAGGCCAGCCAGGCCCAGGCCAGCCAGGCCCAGGCCAGCCAGGCCCGGACGTGTCGGCGAGTCCGCGATCGGACCGTGATGACACACCCGAGATCCCGGAGTTCCCATGGCTTGCGTGACGATCCGTTACTGGGCTGCGGCCAGGGATGCGGCCGGGGTACCTGAGGAGCAGCAGAACGCCGATACCCTTGCCGACCTACTGGACGCCGTCTCCCTGGGCCGCCCGGGGCGGTTGAACGCCGTGCTGGCGCGCTGCGCGTTCCTCGTGGACGATGCTCCGGTCGGCACCCGGAGTCATGCCGACGTGGCACTTGTGGACGGCGCTGTGGTGGAGGTGCTCCCGCCGTTCGCCGGTGGGTGATGGCCGCCATGATCGACTCTGCGCGATAGACCTGTTCGGCAGGCTTCGTCCCGTTCGTCGCGCTCGCATCATCGCCGGGGTAGTCGCCGGGGTATGGGAACATGGTGGTGTGCGAGCCCGCGGGGCCGAGACGGCCGTCAGGACGGAGTCGGCAGACGTGCCGGCATCCGTGACTGCGCCGCGGTCACGGCGGGCGGGTGGACCGCCGGTGTTTCTCACCGGTGTCTCGATAGTGGTAGCCGCGGTCGTCCCGGCGCTCGTTGCCGGCGTCGGGCCGTTGCCACTCGTCGCCGTCATCGCCGTCGAGCAGTTCCTCCTCGGCTGGGCATGGGTGCGGACGTTTGCCGGTTCCATCGGGACGTTGGTGATCGTCGGCTTGGCCGCGCTGGCCGCGGACGCCACCGCGCTGCTCACCGACTCCCACGAGCTCGGCGATGGCGCCGGGGTCATCGGTATCGCGGTGGTGGCGGTCATCCTCGGTCAGCTGGCGCGGCGGCGGGCCAGCCCCGGTACGGCGACATCGGATCAGCCCGTGCGGGTGACGGTGGACATGGCCGCGGGGCTCAGTGGGGTGGTCATCGTCACCCTGCTGACCGGCTACGTGGACGCGGCCTCGATCGAAACGCCGACCGGCCGGGCGGTCGGCCCCGCGATGGTGGCTGTCGGCCTCGTCGGCGGGGGTTTGGCTGTCCTGGTCGCGCGGGCCTGCGCGGGGCTCGTCGGCGGCCGGGTGGCCCGCCCGGCCGGCTGGCCGTTGATCTCCCGGCTCATCGGCGTGGTGGCGGCCGGTGCCGGTGGGGCTGTCTTCGGCGCCGCATCCGGCGGGTTGACCGTTTCCGACGGCACGGCGATCGCGACGGTAGCCGCGGCGGTAGCCGTCATCATCGACATGGCTGTCGCCCGTGGGGTCGCCGAACTCCGTGCCAGTGGTGATCCGGAGTTCGAATGGCCCCTTGTCGCGGTACTCCCGCTGGCGGTGGCGGCGGTGTTCGTGTATGCCGCCGCGCACACGCTCGCAGGATGACCCGTTCGCGTGGAAGATTATCAACGGTGACCACATCTGGTGACCGCTAGCCCACGCCGGCCGGCGGGCGAGACGCAAGGTCAGGAAGAAGTTGGCGCCCGAATGCGCTGGACGCAGTCGTGACCGGGATGTGGGTGTTATTCGGGGCGCTGGCGGCTGTCGGTGTGATCATTATGACCATTCGGGTTCGAGACGGGCGGTTCCGGATGACACGCACGTCGGCGTCGGCGTCGGGCAGCTCGGCTGCCGGAATCGCTGCTGCTGCTGGCAGCGTTCCGGGCGTAGTGGGCGCATCCACGACTTTTGACACGCCTGATGTGGGTTCTCGTGCCAGTGCTCATCCGCGCGACGGGGAGTCGCTTATGGATCTTGCAAGCGAGCTTGTGGAGCTGGGTATCACGCCCGGCGCGCGTGCCACGCTGCTGCAGTTCTCCACGGCGTTCTGTGCTCCCTGCCGGACGACCCGGCGGATCCTCGCCGACGTCGCTGCGACCGTTGCGGGCGTGCGCCATCTTGAGGTCGATGCCGAGTCGCATCTGGAGCTGGTCAGGCGGCTGCGGATCCGGCGGACGCCGACCGTCCTGGTCCTTGATGGGCAGGCTTGGGAAGTAGCTCGGGCCAGCGGCGCCCCACCGAGCAGGGCGGCCGTCTTCGCCGTGTTGGAACTCGCTGTAGGTGAGGTGTCCACCTCAGACGGCGAGGTGACGTGATCGACTCTGGAGCCGGCACTTTCGATCACCGCGACAGGTGGTCGGATCGGTAACACATCGGTCATGTTCGCTGCTACGGTCGTGAGGTTATGTTTGCCACCGAGCTCGTCAGCCGCCGCACGATCGATCTGTGTCGTGTCGGTAGCACATCGTGTCGACTTTCCTGATCTGTGCGTTGATGTCGCCCGCTGTCAGCGGGCCCGCCCTTCAGGAGATGAGTTCGTGGTCGACCCGCGAGGTCCTCGATGTGCCGCAGTTGTGACCAGTGTTGTCCTCGCGGTGGTCACGCTGACCGCCAGCGGATGGCTACTTCTCGCGCAGACAGCGGTCTTCCTCACCGGGGCCGTCCTCGGAGTCCGGTGGGCACCGTACGGGTTACTCTATCGCATCTTGATCCGCCCCCGCCTCGGGCCGCCGGCCGAGCTGGAGGATCCACAACCGCCCCGGTTCGCGCAGGCGGTCGGTGCGGCCTTCGGTGCGGTGGGCACGATCGGATTTCTCGCCGGTGTCCCCGGTCTTGGATACACCGCCACCGCGCTTGCATTTGTAGCGGCGTTCCTGAATGCTGCCATCGACTTTTGTCTCGGTTGCCAGATATATCTCGCCATACGTTCCGTGAAGGGAGTGCACGCATGAGTCGTTCCGATGCGCTCGTCGACCCGTCCTGGGCCGATGCGCACCTGACAGACCCCAAGGTTGTCCTGGTCGAGGTCGACGAGGATGTCTCCGCCTATGACAAGGGTCACATCCCGGGTGCGGTCCGCCTCGACTGGAAGTCGGAGCTTCAGGACCCGGTGATCCGCGACTTCGTCAACAAGGAGCAGTTCGAGAAGCTGCTGTCGACCAAGGGCATCTCGAACGACGACACGGTCGTTCTCTACGGCGGTAACAACAACTGGTTCGCAGCGTATGCCTACTGGTATTTCACCCTCTACGGGCATGCCGACGTCAAGCTGCTCGACGGTGGCCGCAAGAAGTGGGAGCTGGACAGTCGCGCGCTGACTGACGAGGTCCCGAACCGCCCGGCCACCCAGTACACCGCCAGCGACGTCCGCACCGACATCCGCGCCTTCCGGGATGAGGTCATAACCGCGATCGGCGAGAAGAACCTCGTCGACGTGCGCTCGCCCGACGAGTTCGCCGGGCGGCTGCTTGCTCCGGCGCACCTGCCACAGGAGCAGTCGCAGCGGGCCGGGCACGTCCCGACCGCAAAGAACATCCCGTGGGCGAAGACCGCGAACGAGGACGGCACGTTCAAGACGAACGACGAGCTGACCACCCTGTACTCCGACGCGGGGGTGGATCTTACGCAGGAAACCATCGCGTACTGCCGTATCGGCGAGCGTTCGGCACACACCTGGTTCGCGCTGCACGAGCTGCTCGACCTGCCGAATGTGAAGAACTACGACGGCTCGTGGACCGAGTACGGTTCACTGGTCGGCGTCCCGATCGAGAAGGGCGCCTGACACGTGTGCGGTGCGACCAGCGGCGGACCTTCGGTGGAGGGAATTGACGTGGCCAAGGAAACTGTCATCCAGGGCGTCGTCCTGAAGGACGGCTCGCCCGTTTCGTCAGGTTATGCGCGCTTGTTGGACGAAGGCGGGGACTTCACCGCCGAGGTGCCGCTGTCCGCGACCGGTCAGTTCCGTTTCTTTGCCCGACCGGGCTCGTGGACCGTCCGGGCGCTGGTCCCGGGCGGCTCCGGAGAACGGAAGGTTGTTGCCCGCCAGGGCGAGCCTGTCGACACCGAGGTGGAAGTAGCCGCATAGGTTTTTCCACGACTCCGGCGGCGCGCGCAGGGTTACGATCGCGCCGCCGGGGTTTCCGGCTCTCACCGCAGGTTCCCCTCACCGCAGGTTCTCAGTAACCACTCGACCGGGGCGCGGGAATGCTCTGGCTGGTGCATGCAGCCCGCGTTGGCACGGCAAACGCCATCGGGCCGACGGCGAAGTCACGCAGACCGTTATCGGTCGCGAACAGTGCAGCGGAACTCCGGTCCGGAAATGGTGCGACGACTCGCCGGACCGTCCGCCGCGCGGTGGTGTCGAACTGGACGACTGCGTACAGGACATCGGGTTCGTGCATCATGCCATTACAAAACCCCATCAGGCTGACGCCGTGAAGGAGTCTCCTCGTGTCCTGGCCGTGGTCTGCCTTTGCAGGAGCTGTTGCTCGGCAGGTGGGGCCGTCGCCTGGCAGGGTTCTGAAGGCTGGTATCAGCAGGTCAGGTCAGGTCAGTACACGAGCCCCTGGGCTCCCTCGGCCAGTATCTCCGACACGAAGACGGCGGCGCCCGCGATGCGTACACTTGGGAGTACATCATTGGGGCCGATGCCTCGCCGTGCCGCACACTGAGTACAGACAGTTACCTGTCCACCGGTCAGAACCGCATCCAGCAGGTCGTCCAGAGGTGCGGACTCAGGCAGCACGAATGCGGCGGCGCGTCCCGGCAGCGCGAACCAGGCGGACTCGCCGGTGAGCCACAAGGAGACGGCCGCACCGCTGGCGACTGCGACGGCGGCGACGGTGAACGCCTGCGAGCATCGCTCCGGCGCGTCCGAACCGGCAGTTGCCTTGATGACCAGGGAACGCATAGGGCCCAGTCTGCACGGTCCGGCGAACCCGGGAGGCCTGCGCGCCATCAACATGATCATTGTGATGATCGATGAGTGGGCCGGTTGGCTGTCCCCACAGACGATGCACAGCTCGCGCCAAGGGTTCTGACGGGAAGGATCCTCATCGTGGTGCCATGACCGATTTCACCGCAACGCCGTTGAACAGGCGCAAGCTCTTCGCACTCGGTGGTGTCACGCTCGGCGGAGCCGCGCTAGCCGGTTGCCAGCTCACCAGCCTCCCCGGTGGATCGTCGGGTACAGGCACGGCTACGGCGACTCCCTCGGCCACGACTTCGGCGGCCAGTACCTGTGTGCTGACCTCGGAGGTGACCGAGGGTCCGTACTGGCTGGACAACAGTCTCGTACGCAAGGACATCACCGAGGGTAAGTCCGGTGCCGCACTCACGCTGCGGCTCACCGTCGTCGACTACAAGAATTCGTGTGTTCCGCTGGCGAACGCGGCGGTGGAGATCTGGCACTGTGACGCCTGGGGCTACTACTCGGGCTACACCACTGCCACTCCCGGTGGCAGCGCGCCCGCCGAGGATGGTGTCGGTAACGAGAAAACCTACCTGCGTGGAATTCAGCTCACCAACAGTCGCGGCATCGTCGAGTTCAAAACAATCTTTCCCGGCTGGTACAGCCCGCGCGCCGTGCACATCCACTGCAAGGTCTACACCGGTGGCGCGGTGGACAGCGCCACCAACACCTATGAGGGCGGTACGGCTCACCACACCGGTCAGTTCTTCTTCTCGGACAGCCTGGTGACGCAGGTGGAGGCGACCAAGCCATACAGTTCGCACACCGGCACGATCACCACGCTCGCCAATGACATGGTCTACACGGGCAAGGGCGTGCAGGACGGCATGCTGACAGTGGTCGGGTCGGCCTCCGCAGGCTTCATCGGCACGATCGCTGTTGGTGTTGATCCCAGTTTCACTGCGGCCTCAGGCGGTGGCGGTGGCGGCGGCACCCCGCCGGGTGGTACCCCGCCGGGTGGTACCCCGCCGAGCGGTGCTCCCGGTACCCCGCCGACCGGCACCCCGCCAAGTGGTGCACCGAGCGCATCGCCCACCAGTGCGTAACGGGATGCGCTAAGACCACCCATGCAGCCGCACTCTGCGGCTGCATGGGTGCGGCTGCAGGGGTGCCGCACCGCTGCGTCACAGGGCTGGTATCACGGCGCCGGACCGGTGCATGACGGATAGGCTGGGCGCGTGCTGGAAATATTCTTCACCGCACTGTTGATCACGGTGGCGGTACTCATCGGGTGGTTCTCCGTGTACGTCGTCTACAAGCTGTACGCAGGCCAGCGTTGAGCGTTTCCGGCACGCGCCCGCGTGCGGCGGTGCCGACGTGACCACACCGCCGGGGCCGGTCGTCGACCTCCATCCCAGCCTGCTGCCACTGGCGTTCCTCCTGGGTACCTGGCGCGGTGAGGGCGTCGGTGGCTACGAGGGGATGGATGGCTTCCGCTACGGCCAGGAGGTCGTTTTCGCCGGCACCGGCCGGCCGGCTCTGTCGTACGAGTCCCGGACCTGGTGGGTCGGTGAGCCTCGGGACGGCCGCGACGAGGGAAGCCCGTTGGCCGCCGAGGTCGGGTTCTGGCGCGTTGCGCCACCGGATGGCGACGGGCCTCCCACGGTCGAGGTCATGCTCGCCCATCCGTTCGGCATCAGCGAGATCTACGTCGGTGATGTGGTCGGTACGCGGGTGGATCTGCGGTCCAACGTCGTGATCCGGACTGCCACGGCACGCAGGGTGAACCGTTCAGAGCGGCTGTACGGCATCGTCGAAGACGGTGATCTTGCCTATGCCATTGACATGGAGGCTGAGGGCAAGCCGTTGCAGTCTCACCTGTCCGCGCGTCTTGCACGGGTGCGCTCGTAAGAGCGCCCGGCACTCAAGGGCCTGCAGAGGCTCCGCGTCGCTGCATCCGGGGGCTCGCTTCGGCGGTCTCGGTCTCGGTCTCGGTGGTGGTGACTCGGGCTTGCCAGGCCTTCTCCCGCTCGATGGCGCCGGCGAACCCGAGCGTGACGGCTGGGTCGAAGTTTTCGTCCGAGTAGGTACGGGTGCAACCGAGCACACGGTCGATCTCGTCGGCGGTGATCGCCGTCAGCGGAAGCTGGCCGGTGAGGTAGACGTCCCCGACCTGGTCTATCGAGAAGTGCACGCCGTAGGTCCTGGCGTTGCGTCCAAGCAGGAACGCGTAGGTGCCCGCCGGATTCTCGGCGGGCCTGCGCATGAAGAACGCCTCGATGAGCAGGGTGTGGTCGCCTATGATCAGCCAGGTCATCGTCCGGAGCCTGTGGTCACCTTCCAGGGTAACCAGGAATGATCCTTCGTCCACCCGCTCGTAGACCAGGCCGATGTCGTCCAGGGCATCGTCGATCACACGGTCGATGCGCGCCCGCTCGATGTCGTCCACAGGCAGTGACACAGTTCACCTCCGAAGTGATCATATGGGATGGGCGCGGAACAACAGGCCGTCAGGCGGTCGCTGGAACGGTCGCCAGCGCCGCTGCGTCACGGTAGCCGGCCAGGACCCCGCGTGCTGTCGCAGACCAACCGAACTCCGTGGCGCGCCGCACCGCGCCGGCGGCGAGCCGCTGCCGCCAGCGGGGCTGACCGATCAACCGGGCCAGCGCATCGGCGTAGGCGGCCGGATCACGTCCTTCCACCAGGATTCCCGAAATGCCGTGGCGGACAGCCGTGCGCAATCCGCCGACGGCGGCCGCGACGACCGGCGTTCCACAGGCCTGGGCCTCAAGCGCGACCAACCCGAAGCTCTCGCTGTGGCTGGGGACGACGACCGCGCTCGCGGCCCGGTACCAGTCGGCGAGCTCCAGCTGGGGGACTGGTGGCTGAAATCGGACAACGTCGGAGATGCCCAGCTCGGCGGCGAGCTTGACCAGCGCGTCCGGCCGGTCGAGGCCTGAGCCGCTCGGTCCGCCGACGATGGCGACCAGCATGCGGTCCCGCAACGCCGGTTCATGGGCCAGCAGGTGGGCGGCGGCGTGTAGAAGCATGTCAGGCGCCTTGAGCGGCTGGATTCGCCCGACGAAGAGCAGCAGCACCACGTCCAGCGGCAGGCCGAGGCGGGTCCGCGCCGCCGACGCCTCCCCAGGGCAGAACACTTCCAGATCGACTCCGGGCGCCACCACGTCGACAAGGTTCGGATCCGCTGCGTAGAGATCGATGAGATGTTGCCGCTCGTCAGCGGTGGATGCGATCATCCGGCTCGCACCGGCGACGACCTCCTGCTCGCCGGCGATTCGGTTCGGCGGTTCTGGCCGGTCACCGTCAGCAAGCGCATGGTTCTTGACCTTTGCCAGGGTGTGGGCCGTGTGCACCAGCGGGACCGCCCATCGCCGGGAGAGGGCGAGCCCCACCTGGCCGGACAGCCAGTAGTGCGAATGGATGACATCGAACCAGCCGGGCTCCTGTGCGGCCTCAGCCCGCAGTACATCCACGATGAACGAGCACAACCAGGCCGGCAGGTCCTCTCGTCCGACGTCCCCGAACGGGCCCGCATCGACGTGGCGCACTGTGACCCCGGGGGCCAGGGTGACCGTCGGCTCCACCGTGCTGCTGGTGGCTCTGGTGAAGATCTCAACCTCGGTGCCGAGCGTGGCGAGCTGCCGGGACAGCTCGACCACGTACACATTCATCCCGCCCGCGTCGCCGGTCCCCGGTTGTTCCAGCGGCGATGTGTGCATCGACAGCATGGCGACCCGACGAGGGTGGCCGAACCGGACCCGACGCACCGACCACCTCCACAATGAGCCGGACGCATCGATCGCCAGCTTCCCGAGTGTTCGAACAACGGATCGGCCGCCTGCATGCCCGGACACGGTCGATGACATGCACATCGCCCTGCGGGCACCTCCGCCCGAGGTCTGCGGTACGAGGTACGGGCCGGCTGTCTCCTAAGCGGTGGGTCCCTCGTCCCGACGGGAGCCCGGTACATACTGCCAGCAGTAGAGCCGATGGGCTGATTTCGGCCGACGCATAATTATGATCTTATTTTTGGTGATGTCTGCTGTGCCGACCGGCCTGCACCGACCGCCGGTGGCTGTTCGGGGGGCGGCGGTCGGGGTGGCCGGGGCCCTGCGATCGTGAAGCTGTGTCCGGTACCTCTCCCGTCCACCGTCGTGAGCCTCGACTGGCCGCTGGCCGTGCCAGAGCACTGGGGCTCGCGACCCGCGGGACGACCAATCCGAATCGCCTGCGCAGGGTGGATCGCTGGATCATCGGGACGCAGGCGGCCCGCCTACGCGGTGTGCCCGCCCCGCTGGTCGTCGATCTCGGTTTTGGTTCATCCCCGATTACCACGGTTGAGTTGTACGAACGATTGGCGCGGGTCGTACCCGACGTCCGGGTCGTCGGGTTGGAGATCGACCGGGACCGGGTGGAGGCGGCGGCCTCGGCCGCCCACCCGCCACGGCTGGCCTTCACCCATGGCGGATTCGAGCTCGCGGGGCTGCGCCCCGTGCTGGTTCGCGCGCTGAACGTGCTCCGCCAGTATGAGGCCGCGGCGGTCGGCCCGGCCTGGGCGTCGATGCTCGAACGGATCGCCCCCGGCGGTCTGCTGGTCGAAGGGACCTGCGACGAGATCGGCAGGCGCGCATGCTGGTTCGCCATCGACGGTTCACGCGCTGCCTCCACCGAAGCGGGCACGGTGGTGCGTCCGGGGACACCGGGACCCCTGTGGGAGTTCTCACCGCAATCATGGCCGGGTGGCACCACGCTCACCCTGGCGGCGCATCTGCCGAGCCTGAGCCGTCCATCCGAGATCGCGCAACGGCTGCCGAAGTCGCTGATCGCCCGCAACGTTCCAGGCGAGGACGTACATGCGTTGCTGACCTCGTTCGACGACGCCTGGATGCGGATGGCGCCGCGCGCGGTGTTCGGGCCGAGGCAACGATGGGTCGCGGCGGTCGAAGCCATGCGGGCGGACGGTTGGCCGGTGCGCGGCACCGTGCGGCGATGGCGACTGGGCGAGGTCACCGTGGCATGGCCGCCCACCCGTGCGGGCGCTGCCACCGCCACGGTCAGCGGCTGAGCATCAGCGATGCGCGCCCAGAGCCGTCTGGAAGGCCGCGTGGGTGGCCTCGTCGAACAACACGAAGCGGGCTTCCCGCACGCTGGTCGGCGTGGCCAGGACGGTGCCCACGGCAATGCGGGCGGCGTCCTCACGTGGCCAGCCGTATGCACCCGCGCTGACCGCGGGGAATGCCACGGATTCGGCGCCAAGCTCGGCTGCGACACGCAGGGCCTGCTGGTAGCAGGACCGCAGTAGCTGCGAACGGTCCTGCGTGGCCGACCAGACCGGGCCGACCACGTGGATGACATGCCGGGCGGTCAGCCGTCCCGCTGTCGTGGCAACCGCCTGGCCGGTCGGCAGACCACCGCCGAGGGCGCCTGCACGCAGCGCCCGGCATGCGGCGAGGATCTCGGGTCCGCCGCGACGGTGGATCGCGCCGTCCACTCCGCCGCCACCGAGCAGTGACGAGTTCGCCGCGTTGACGACGGCATCGACGTCCTGCTCGGTGATGTCCCCCCGTACCAGCGTCACTTCAACCATGACCGCCATCTTCGACGACCGCCATCTTCGACGACCGCCGTCCGCGGCGACACAGGGCCCAACTCCCGTGTTGGGGTAGGTGGCACGTAGCGCTATCACGACCTTTTCTACCGACGGCCAAGGCCGACGGACGTCGGGCGTAGGTCCCAAAGGTCGCCATCACGACCGAACTGACCTACCGCTGACTGGTGTCAGCCGCCGCCGCGTGGGCGGCATCAGGAACTCGGGCGTCGGGTCGGGGCAATCTTGTCGAGGACTGCGAGGTCGTCGGCCCGTGGCTGCCACTCTCCGGCCGCGGCGTTCGCTCGGACCTGTTCCGCCGTGGTGGCGCCGGCGATCACCGAGGCGACCGCCGGCTGCGCGGCCAGCCCACCCATCGCCACGTCCAGCAGCGAGCGGCCGCGTTCGCGGGCGAAGGTCTCCAGTGCCTCGACCCGGTCGAACACCGCGTCCGTCAGCTCGTCCTGGCGACCCGCGAGCCGTGCTCCAGGCTGCGGCTGTTCGTCCCGCATGTATTTCCCGGTAAGAATGCCGTTCGCGAGCGGGTAGTACGGCAGCACGCCGATGCCGTACTTCTGCGCGGCCGGGACGAGTTCAGCCTCCACACCGCGTTCCAGCAGGTTGTAGTGGTTCTGAGCCGAGATGAAGCGGGTGGTACCGGAAGCGCGTGCGGTCCACTCGGCGTCCGCGATCTGCCAGGCCACCAGGTTCGATGAGCCCACGTAGCGGACCTTGCCTTCGCGGACGACCTCGTCGAGTGCGGTCAGGGTCTCCTCGACCGGGGTGAACGCGTCGGGTCCGTGGAGCTGGAAAAGATCGATGTAGTCGGTCTGAAGTCGGCGAAGCGATCCTTCCACGGCTTTGCGGATGTATCGACGGGAAGCGCGTGCGTTGAAGTCGGGGCCGTATGAGCCACCCATGTCGTGGCCGAACTTGGTAGCGAGGACCACGTCGTCGCGTCGAGTTCGCAGGATATGGCCGAGCAGGGTTTCCGATCCGCCCTTGTTGCCGTAGGTGTCAGCGGTGTCGAAGAGCGTTATGCCGTTGTCGAGTGCTGCGGTGACGACGGCCCGGGTGCCCTCGAGGTCAACCCTTGAACCGAAGTTGTTGCAGCCGAGACCGACGACGGAAACCAGCAGGCCGGAGGATCCGAGCGGGCGAAATCTCATCTCTCAATACAACACGAGACACCACGGGTCCCGCACGTTCGGGTCCGGGACCCGTGGTCGCCGAAACATACCGGTGATGTATGGTTGTGTTTCTCGAGTGCTGGTGGAGTCCGCTTGGGAAGCGTCCCTGGTCGCGGGGGCGCCGACCGGACTCGCCGAGGTCAGTCAGACGAAGCGGCGTCGCTGACGGCGGTGCCTACAGTTTCGGCTGCTCTGCGAGTTGACGTGCGAGCGGCCATGGTCTGGCTGACCGCAGCCCTGGTCCGGGAAACAGCCTCCTCGGTGACCGGGCTCCGGCGAATGCTGGAAACCCGCTTTTCGCCCCGATCGGCAAAGCTGTTGTAGAGCGACGTTGCGCGTCCTTGCAGGTCGGAAAGTTGCGAACCCACCGTGGCCGGCAGCGCTCGGACCACTGTCTGCACGTTGATCGGTAGTTTCTGAGCCTGGGTGGAAATGTCGTTGACTCGGCCGGGCAGCTTCTTGACCTCGTCCACGTAGGTCGTGGGAAGGGTGAGGATCTTCTCAACGGCGGCGTCGGCAGCCCCCACGGAGGCGTACAGGGGCTTGCGGACCTCGGATAGCGGCATCTTGACGGTGCCCTCAAAATCGGCGGCGTCGTCCGATGCCTGGGCGTCTGTTCGGATGGTGGCCATTGCTACCTCCTGCTTCGCGGTTATGGCATGGCCTTCGGTTGTCGGCGTGTTGCCGATCAATTGATCTTTAGGCGTCCTCTGCCGGGTCAGGGGTGGCTCGTTCAACGGTCGCCATAGTGGTCGGCGCGGAGCCATCGGCTGCGGTCGGGCCGGCCTTCGTCGGGGCCTTGCCATTGGCATCCCTGTCGGCTTCCCCACCGGCGCCGGTTGAGCGTGGTCGCCGAGCCGCCGGCATTCGTGGTTCGGTATCGCCGACCGGTCGGGTTCTGACCGTCTTCCGCGCGGTTGTGGTTCTCTTTGGCTGGCTGCCCTTGGTGGAGCTGGTCGTGGCCGCCGCGACGCCCTGTGGGGTGTCGCCGTTCGGGGGGGCGGCCGATTGGTCGGAATCGGTGTCCAGCCCCGATTCGGGGTCTGCGTCTGCGCCCGCGTTGTCCTGCTCGGTGTTCGAGCCGTCAACCGTGGGTGATTCGGGATTCAGGTCGTAGGTCGAGTTCTCCTTACGGAACGCGTCATAGATCTCAATGATAACCTGCTTCTGCCGCTCGGTGAGACTCGCGTCCGCGAGGATCGAGACGACGACGTCATTGTCGGATGACCGCTCGTCTAGAATCCCGGCCTGAACGTAAAGTACCTCCGCGGAGATTCGGAGTGCCTTGGCGATCTGCTGCAGTATCTCCGCGGACGGCTTTCGCAGACCACGCTCTATCTGGCTCAGATAGGGATTGCTGACCCCGGCCTGCCGAGCGAGCTGACGAAGGGAAATCTGTGCGGTTTTGCGCTGGTCCCTGATGAAGTCTCCGAGATCACGCACATTCAGGGGTGGCACGTTGGGTGTCAACCTCCTCCCATCTAGAGCGTATTGGCCGGCGGTGACGCGAAAATTCGTGACCACGTCGCCTTTGGCTGAGTGGAACCCCGGAAGAAGCAGATCTGTAATGGTGGGATCCGCAAGACCGAGCAACCAACGCTGTGAAGCGTACGTCCGACTGCTAGCTGTGGCAAGCGCCCAGCCGACCTGGGTACGCCGCGCCTGAGGATCAGCGGGCTCGGCACCGCACTGATTTGATCATGATGGACGGGTCTGTCGGCCGCTCTAACGTGTCGCGTGCGCAAGCCATTCACGCTGTGTCGCAAGTGCAGACTCGGCTTTCGCTGCCTCGTCCGTGCGTCCGCCGGCCCGGGCCCGGTCCAGCTTTGCCTCCAGCTTGGCGACAGACTCCCGCAATGTCGCCACAAATGCGGACTCCGTCGTCTCCGGACGGCGCCACCGCGCGTCCGCCGCGTGACGGATGCGGTCACCGGCGGCGGACAGCCGGCGTTCAAGGTCGGCGCCGGCCTCCCGCGGCACCTTCCCGATGGTGTCCCAGCGTTGTTCGATGTCCCGAAACCTGCGTAGCGCCTGGTCTGACTGGCCAGGGTCGATCGCGGCGGCCTCGGCGAGCAGCTGCTCCTTGCCGGCCTGATTCGCGCGCAGCTCGGCGTCACGTTCGGCGTTGGCCGTGTTGCGGCGGGCGAAAAACGCGTCCTGCGCGGACCGGAAGCGCAGCCACAGGGTGTCCTCGACGTCCTTGGGCGCGCGTCCTGCCGCCTTCCACTCGTCCAGCAGCGTCCGGTACCGAGCGCCGCTGGACGACCACTCCGTGGAGTCGGCAAGGGTTTCGGCCTCGGCGACGATCGCCTCCTTGCGCTCCTTGGCCTGCGCACGCTGCTGGTCAAGTGCGGCGAAGTGAGCGGTCCGGCGTCGGTTGAACTCATCGCGGGCAGCGGTCACTCGTTTCCACAGGTCGGTGTCCGTGCGGCGATCCACCCCGGTGATCGCCCGGAACTCGGTGGCGATAGCGCGGAACCGTTCGCCCGACGCCTTCCAATCGGAGCTGCGGGCGAGGCGTTCGCCTTCGGCGACGATCGCCTCCTTGGCTTCGATCGCCGCGGCGGCCCGCTGGGCCCGCTCGGCTGCGCGTTTGGCCTTCTGCTCGTCGACTGCGCGCAGGATCGCCTCGAGGCGCCGGGTCAGGATTTCAAGATCACCCACGACGGCGGCGGTGTCAAGGGAGCTCAGCAGCCGGCGCGCGCTCGCGGCGAGGTCCGCCGGCTCAGCGCTGGGGACGGTGAGGCGCCGTTCGAGCAGCACGACTTCGGCCGCCAGGTCGTCATAGCGCCGGCCGAAGTGTGCGAGGCCCTCTGCCGGGCTGCCGGCCCGCCAGGATCCGACCGGGCGTTCGCCCGCGGCCGTCCGCACGTACACGGTGCCGTCGTCGCCGACGCGCCCCCAGTCGGAACTGTTGCGCTCGCTCATTGTGGTCCCGAAGATCGACATCAGGTCGATTGACATTCTTGCAGGGATCGCGCCGAAGGGGCACACCTGATTGTCCGACCAGAAGCCGAAGCGCTGTTATCGGACTCAATGTGTTCAATCTGTGACGTTCCGTGGAAGTTTGGATGTTGCTCGCAGGCCTGAACGGTGATCGGATGTCGGCTCTGTGTGGTCGCCGTGTCGACACGGCTTGGTCGTATACAAATGCCCCGTCACCGGTCAAGATTCCTAACCGTGTACCGAACAGGTCCGTCCCACCTGGGCACGCATGGTCGGTCGGCAGCCCGGTCGTGCCCGGTCGCTGCGCCATGAGCTCGGTGTTCCAACGTCGAGGGTGGCGGGTGGCGGCACTGTTGCTGCCGGCCCTCGTCGGTCTCGGCGTGTTCACGATCGCTCCGGCGCTGGTCTCGGCGTTCGCCGCGGGCACCGACAAGACTCTCACCAGTCCGAGCTTCCACTGGGTCGGCACTGCCAATTTCCGTGATGCTCTGCACGATCCGAACCTTGCACAGGCTGTCCGTAATACCGTGGTCTACTGTCTGATCACCGTTATTCCGGCCGTGGCGGTCGGCCTCGGCCTGGCGCTCGCGGCCGAGCGGGTGACCCGGGGACGTGCGCTTGTCCGCCTGGCACTGTTTCTTCCGGTGAGTGCCAATCTCGTTGCCGTGGCGGTTGTTTTCTCCTATATTTTCTCAGCCAGTCCGCACGCGCTGGCGAACACCGTGGTCGGCTGGTTCGGTATCCGCCCGGTCGACTGGCTCGGGGATACATCCACCGCCTTGCCGGTGGTGGCGTTCGTCGGCGCCTGGCGGTTGGCGAGTTTCGTCTTCGTCGTATATCTTGCAGGGCTCACCACAATCCCGAGATCGGTGCACGAGGCCGCTGATGTCGACGGCGTCCGCGGCTGGGCGAGGCTGCGTCGAATCACGCTGCCGCTACTGGCTCCCACCACGGTATTCGTTGCAGTTTTTGCGACGATTCTCACCCTGCAGACGTTCGAGACGGTCGCGGTCCTCACACAGGGTGGTCCGCTGGGCTCGAGTACGACGATCGTGTACTACATTTACGAGGCAGGATTTACCGGATCGTTTCGGATCGGCTATGCCTCGATGCTGGCGTTGTTGTTGCTGGTCGCCGTCGTCCTGCTCGGCGTCGCCGGTGCCGTCGTCGGGCGATGGGCCCGTGCCCGAGCCGCTCGTGAGGTGGCGGTGTGAACATCGAGAGCATGTCAGTGGCGATTCGCCGCCAGCCGGTCGGCTCCCCTGTATCGATCATCTCAACCGGCCTGCGCTGGGCGTTCCTCGCCGCTGGGATCGGCGGCGCCTTCCTGCCATTCTGGTGGATGCTGCGTACCGCGGTTGGTCCACCGCAGAGCGTGCTCGGGTTGTCGTCGAACCTGATCCCGTCGGGCATTGACTTCGCGGCCTTCCCGCGTGCGTTCGACGCGGCAGACCTCGGCCGCGCGCTGGTGACCGGAGCCGGGGTGAGCATCGCGATCACGCTTCTACAGCTCGCCACCGCGATACCAGCGGCCTATGCATTCGGTTGCCTCCGGTTTCGTGGCCGCGGCGTGCTGTTCGCGGTGGTGCTCGCGACTCTGCTGGTACCGCCACAGGTCACCGCCATACCGAACTATGTGACGATTTCCGCGCTTGGCCTGGCCGATACCAGGGCCGGGTTGGTGCTGCCCTTCATGACGAACGCCGCGGGAATATTCCTGCTCCGTCAGTATATGAGCACGATTCCGGTAGCGCTCCTCGAAGCGGCCAGAATGGACGGCCTCGGCACCTGGCGGACGCTGCGTGCGGTCGTCCTACCGCTGTCGACACCGGCGGTCGCCACGGTCGCGACCTTCAGCTTCCTGCTCTCCTTCAATGAGTATCTTTGGCCGTTGCTGGTGGCACGCTCACCGGATATCGCGACCCCGCCGTTGGCTCTGGCGAACCTGGTTTCGGCCAGCGGCGGTTTCCCGGACTTCGCCCAGCTTTCGGCTGCGGCGTTGATTGTAAGCATTCCGACACTTGTCGTGTTCATCCTTGCTCAGCGGCGATTGGCCGCCGGAATCACCGGCACCGGCACCGGTGTCGGTGCCGAGGGATGAGGGCGTGCCCGAGAGGAAGACACTTGATCCGGACCCGTCTGTCCAGACCGCTTGAGGCCGCCGGCCGCGCAAGGAAGATCATGGCTGGGCTGCTCGTCCTTGCCACTGTCGTGTTCCTGGCTACCGCGTGCGGGGCCGTCGGTTCGAGCGGCCCGTCGGTCAACCCCAGCCTCCGCCCGACCGCGCGACCCGCGACCGCTGCCGTGGACGACGTCAACGGAGCCAGAGCGTCCACCCAGTGCGCCACCAAGGTCAAGACACTGCGGATGACCGTCAGCGGCCCGCTCAACGACACGGCCAAGTCCGGCAAGGCATATATGGAGAAAGCCCATCCGGGCCTGACCGTTGAGATCACGTCGACTGCGACCACCTACACCCAGATTGTCCAGCAGATCAGCGCCGACGCCTCGGCCGGGCGCAAGACCGACCTTGCGGTGGCCGGGTTTGACCTGCTGCCCACCTACGTCGAGCAGCTCGACGCGCAGGAGCTGGCGCCGCGTTTGTTGCGCGCCTCCTACGACCAGCGGTTCACGACTCTGGGCAAGGTCGGCACCCAGCTGTACGCCGTTCCCCAGCAGGTGTCCGTCCCCGTTCTGCTCTACAACACCGAAATGCTCGCCAAGGCCGGCGTGGATCCGAAATCCCTGGCCGACACCGGCGGTGTGATCGCCGCAGCCGACAAGATCAAGGCTGCGCTGCCGGGCGTCCAGCCGATCGACCTGCCCACCGGGGATCAGTTCGGCCAGTGGTTCCTCAACACGATCGCCGGCTCGAAGGGCGCGAACATCCAGAACGCGGAAGGCCGGCCGAACTTCACCACCGACGCCGCTCGTGCCGCCGCCGGCTTCCTGGCCAAGGTCGGCAGCTACGGGCCGCAGTCGAAGACACCGACCGATGCCCTGGTCCGGTTCGGTTTCGGTAAGCAGACCGCCATGGCCGGGGCGAGCATCAACTCGGTTGTGCCGGGGCTACGGGAACTTGACCAGCAGGGCAAGGGCCCTTTTCCGCTCGGAGTGGCGCCGATCCCGGTCCTGCCGGGCGGCACACAGCACCCGGTGGCCGGTGGCAACGGTCTCGTGGTGCTCGCAACCGATCGTTGCCAGAATGAGATGGCCACCGAACTGATGGTGTCGCTGCTCGCTCCGGACGTGGTCGCAGCCGGTGTGGAGGCGCTGAGCTACCTACCTGTCGACATTGAAGCCGCCAACCGGCTGGTACCGCTCTACCAGCAGTTTCCGCAGCTCGTACCCTTCAACGCAATGGTGGACTCACTCGTTCGGGCGCCCTACTGGACCGGGACGCGTGGTGGTGAAGTACCCGCGCTTGCGTCGGATGAGGTCCAGAAGATCATGATGGGTGCGGATCCGGCAGCGACCCTGACCGAGTTGCAGAGCCAGGCGGAGAATCTCACCCAATGACCGTCCGCATCCACCGTTGGCGGCGCTGTCTCCCGCGATCGCCTGCTCGCCAGCTCGCCCACCGGCCGGCTCACCAGGTCGCTCACCTGCCGGATCACCTGCCGGATCAGCTGCCGGATCAGCGGTTGTCGTCGGGAAGACGACCGTGAGTGGATCGTTGGTTGAGCCTGCTACGGGCAGGGGGAGGCTCGCGGGTGATCCCGGCGTGACGGCGGCTGGGGCCGCCGCCGCCGGGTCCGGGGTCCGCATCGAGGTGGACGGGGTCAGCCGGACCTTCGGCGCCGTCCGTGCGCTCGACGCAGTGAGCCTGTCAGTGGAGCCGGGGGAGATCGTGGCCCTACTCGGGCCATCTGGATCCGGGAAGTCGACGCTGCTGCGGATCTGCGCCGGTCTTGAGGCGCCGACCGCCGGTGACCTGCGGTTTGGCGGCATCAGCCAGCGTGGTGTCGCACCGCACCAGCGCGACGCCTCGATGGTGTTTCAGCATTTTGCGCTCTACCCGCACCTGACCGCGCTTGACAACCTCGTGCTGGCGCTGAGGTACGGGCGCGGGATGTCGAAGTCGGCGGCCCGGGCGCGGGCCCGCGAAACGTTGGAGATGCTTACCATCGGCGATCTGGCGGGCCGTCGGCCGGCACGGTTGTCAGGCGGCCAGCGGCAGCGGGTTGCCATCGGGCGGGCGTTGGCCACCCGGGCGAAGGTCGTCCTGCTCGACGAACCCATGTCGGGGCTTGATGCGCAACTGCGGGTTGAGCTTCGGGTGGAGATCGTGGCCCTGCTGCGTGGCCTGGGGTCGACCGCGCTGTTCGTCACCCATGACCAGGCCGAAGCCATGGCGGTTGGTGATCGGGTCGCCGTACTCAATCGTGGACGCCTCGAGCAGATCGGCACTCCGGACGAGATCTATGACCGGCCGGCCACGCGGTTCGTTGCCACCTTCGTCGGTGGCCCGCCGATGAATGTCTGCGATGGCACCTGGGTGGACGCAACGCTGCGCGGCAGGGGTTTTGTCGTTCCCGCGCCGGCCGGTGCGGTAGCGGTGGGTGTTAGGCCGGAGCATCTGCACCTGGCCGGGCCGGGCGAGGCTGGGGATCGCGCCGGTAGCGCCACGGGTCGGGAAGACGCCTTCCGGATCGGCGGCGAGGTGGTCGTGGTCGAACGCCTCGGCGCCGATCGTTCGGTGTACGTCCGGACCGAGGCCGGCATGCTCGCCGTCCGGCTCGGCGCCGATCACCTGACTCCCGGTGGCAAACAGGTGACGCTTGGCGCGTCGTTCGAGTCGTTGATTTTCTTCGACCAGGATGGGTGCCTCCTGTCGTCCTGACCGCGGTAGTCGGCGCGTTCATACCGTGATTGTACCAGTATATCCGGTTCTGGGTGCTTGTGTGCAGTTCGGCGACCGCCTGCATTGAGCGATCAGTAAGGCACAATGCGTGTGATCTCGTTGTAGTCCACGCTCCGCCACCGTCTAAGAGTGACGGTACGATCTTTTTGATCGCTTGCTTGATAGCAAGCTGTTGGGCGGATGGCGGTGGTATCGGAGGCTTGATGGGGTGTAGATGCGGTCAATGTTGCGAACACCGTGCATTCGGCGTGGTTGTGCGCGTCCTGTTGCCTCCAAGTGACCCGTGTGCACGCATCGCGCCGAAGTAGTCACTGTACGAAAGAGGCCGTGCCACCTACTGTTGTTCACTGCTCACCAATTGCGACTCGAAGGAGGCGGATGATGTTGACCGACGGTGCCGGTGCTTGCACCCACCCGCTCGCGTTCGTCCGAGCGCAGCGTGGCTGGTCCTACCAGAGGTTGGCCCGGGTGGTGGCGCGTCGAGCGCGCGACCTGGGGGTGGCCAACATGGCGGCGGAGCGCCAGAAGGTCTGGCGTTGGGAACACCGCGGCGTGGTGCCCGATCGGGTGTCACAGCTCGCTCTCGCCGCCGAACTCGGCGTCCCGTCGGAGAAGGTCGAGGCCCATCCATGGCCAGCCTGGCTGCCGACCGGTGATGTTGTACGTACCGACTACCCCTGGAGCGGCGCGGGCAGCCTGACGTCCATGATTGATGTTGTCGAGGACGCCCTGACTGACCGTCGTGGATTTCTGACCATCACCGGAGCCGGCGTGGCTGCCCTGGCCGGCGAGTGGTTGAACCTCGAGCCTTCCCGGCTCGCTGCGGCGCTGGGCGGCGGGCCGGTGGACGCGCAGATCGTCAACCGCATCGAACACAACATCCCCGGGTTACGTCTGATGGACGATCGGCTTGGTGGTGAAAGTGTCCGGCGGCTGGTGGACGCCGAACTCGGCGTGGTCACCGATCTGCTGGCGCGGGGTTCGTACCCGGAGAAGATCGGGGAACGGCTCCAGCTGCTGGCGGCCGAACTTGCCCGGGTGGCGGGCTGGGCG
>NZ_CAUVXL010000247.1:0-35088 GCF_963555915.1 Protofrankia sp. Cas4 | reverse complement strand
GCCGGCTACCACACCAGCGCCCAGCGGTACTGGATTGCGGCCCTGCACGCCGCCCATGCAGCCGGGGACCGCCTGGTCGGCGCGAACATCATGAAAAACATGTCGCTGCAGTGCGTTGACTTCGACCGCCCGCGGGAGGCAGTGGAGCTGGCGAATGCAGCGGTCGCCAGTAGCGGTGGCATCAGCGGACGGGCGGGCGCGATGTTCCAGATGAGGCTTGCGCGCGCCTATGCGGCATTGGGGGAGCCGGGCGAATGCTCCCGGGCGCTCGTGCGCTGTGAGGCCGCTTTCGAACGGGCGACCCCGCAGGACCCGGCCTGGGCGGGGATGTTCGACGAGGGGTCGTACGCCGCACAGATCGGAATCTGCTACATCGACCTCGGCCGGCTGCCTCAGGCCGACCGGTGGCTGTCCCAGGCGCTGGCCCTGCATCCTGCCGTCCACGCCCGCGATCACGCCACCTATCTGCTACGCTATGCAGCTGTTCAGATCGATCTGGGTAACCTCGACTACGGCTGCACGTTGGTCCGCGAGGTCGCGCCGCTACTGGAAGCCACCCGGTCGCAGCGCAACGGGCGGCGGGCCGAGGATGTGCGTCGGCGTCTGCGTCGATATGCCTCCGATCCGCAGGTACGTGAGGTAGATCAGCTTCTCGCCGTCCGTCCGGCCTGAACCCGACCGGGTAGGTTGCTAGTCACTGAGAGTGACTAGCAACAGGGCGGGTAGTCAGGCTGGTCGCTCTTAACCTGTACCTGTAGGCCGACCTGCCGGACGGACCGGCTGCTGCGGCCCGCTGGCCGGGTCGATGGACGCAGCGATTTCGCCTGTCTCCGGATCGTTGAGCACAAGTGCGGCGTCGTCTGCGACGTTGCGCTTGACGAGGGCCAGCGCAACCGGACCGAGCTCTGCGTGCATGGCTGAGGTGCCGACGAACCCCACCACCCGACCATCGACAGTTACCGGTATGCCTCGGGTGACCGTGCTGCCGTCGAGGTGCAGCAGCACCATGCGCCGCGGCGGGCGCCCCAGGTTGTGTACCCGGGCGACGGTTTCCTGGCCCCGGTAGCACCCCTTGTTGAGATGGACGGCCGTGGACAGCCAGCCGACTTCGTGCGGGATTGTCCGGTGGTCCGTGTCGGTGCCCAGGCGAGGCCGACGGTCGGCGACCCGCAGCGCTTCGAACGTGGACACGCCGGCCAGCGTCACTCCGGTTGACCGCAACCGTTCGACCGTCGCGGTCAGTTCCCGTCGCGGGATCAACAGGTCGACACCGTGGGGCATCGCACGGACGAGCGTCCCGGCCACATCCGGATCCTGATGGCCGGTCGCGGCCGACTGGGTCGCCGCCGACTGGGTCGCGGCCGACAGGGTCGCCGCCAGTGGGTACAGCCCCAGCGCCAGTTGGTCGCCGTCATCACCGGAGGCCTCCGCCCCGCCACCGGCCCCGCCGCCCGGCTGTGGGAGCGGGTGGTCGAGCGGGCCGAGGGCGCTGGTCACGGCATCCACCGCGGCCGGACCGAGCACCGAGAGGACGGACCGAGCACCGGTGGCGTCCGTGGGCTCCACCCGGAGCAGGAACCTCATCGATGCGAGGTAGGCCAGTAGCGCGCCGGTGGTGCCCGGTTCAACATCCAGCCAGGTGGTCGTGCCGTCGTCCGCGATCATCAGATGATGTTCGACATGGCCGTGTGGGGACAGCACCAACGCCTCACTGCCGCGCATCGCCGGCAGTGCATCGAGGTGTTGCGATGTGATGCTGTGCAGCCAGGACAGGCGGTCCGGACCGGTGATGCGGATGACCCCGCGGTGCGAGCGGTCGACGACCGCCGCGCCGCGTTCGGCCTCGCGCTGTTCGCGCAGTGGGTCCCCGTAGTGGTCGGCCACCCCGAGGTCGGGTCCGGTGGCGGGCACGGCACCGGCGACGTCCAGCAACGGAGAGCGGTAGTGGATGTCATCACCCGGATCGTTGGACGTTCGCGTTTCAGCGTCGGTCAGGTGCGCGGTGTCGGTTACGGGCGCGGTGGTGGCGTCGGCGGTCATGGACGGTTCAACCAGCTTTCGGGTCTGCACAGTCCACACATCGGCCCGTGAGCGCCACGTGGTTGACGTCCACCGCGAAACCGAAGCGATCCCGCAGGGCCACGACCAGGTCGGACAGCACGGTCGGGGAGACTTCCTGGACGGCCCCGCAGGCCCCGCAGACGAGGTGAACGTGATCTTCGGCACCGGCGGCGTGATAGGTCGGCGCGCCGTGCCCGAGGTGGGCATGCGAAACGAGTTTGAGCTTCTCGAGAAGCTCCAGCGTCCGGTACACCGTCGAGATGTTGACCCCGCCCGCTGTGCGGCGGACCTCCGTGACGATGTCCTCCGGGGTGGCGTGACCGAGCCGGGCGACCGCCTCCAGGACGAGCTGGCGTTGCGGCGTGAGACGGTAGCCGCGAGATCGCAGCTGCGTCTGCCAGCTGCCCCGCGGCCCACCCTCGACGTCCACCGCCATGGACCGAGTGTAGCTGGCCTGGGGTGGCACGGTTATGCCGCGGGCGGGGCACCACCGCGGTGGAAAAGCGGTTGCGGAGCACGCCGGGGCGAACGTAGCGTTGTCTGCACACGAGAAGGGAGGTGGTCCAGTTTTGTGTGATAAACGGACTCGTGAGGTGACTGTCCGCTAGCCGGTCTCGTGGTCCTCACCCGGCCGGGTGACCTGCGGGCACCGGCACCGGCGAGAACCAGACAGGCACCAGGCCCCCGAGCGTCGTCGCTGGTCCCGACGGCTCGTCATCCCGAACATGGGTTGATGGAACCGCTCGGGGGCTCCTGTTTGTGCTGGACCCGGCGTTTCCAGAGCGGGTGGACCCGGCCTTGGGTGACAAAGGGGCGCAGGCGCCGGGCCGTTCCGGCCGGGTTACGGGCCTGCGGGTGCGCGTCGCGTCGATCCGACCACATGCGACGCCCGGGTTGCGGCAGGATCGAAGGCATGCCGACGCTCGTCCTGCTCCGCCACGGCGAGAGCACGTGGAACCGTGAGAACCTGTTCACCGGCTGGGTGGATGTAGATCTTTCTGACAAAGGTGTCACAGAGGCGACCCGCGGCGGTGAGCTCCTGCGTGACTGCGGCCTGCTGCCCGACGTGGTCCACACCTCGCTGCTGGTGCGCGCGATCCGCACCGCCTGGATCGCCTTGGATGCCGCCGGACGCACCTGGATCCCGGTCCGCCGTTCGTGGCGCCTCAACGAGCGCCACTACGGGGGGCTGCAGGGCCTGGACAAGGCCGAGACGCTTGGGAAGTACGGCGAGGAGCAGTTCATGCTCTGGCGTCGTTCCTATGACACGCCGCCGCCGCCGATCGGGCCTGACCAGGCCAGCGGGGTGGACGAGCGGTACGCCGGCCTGCCGCCGGACGTGATTCCGACAACCGAGTGTCTGCGCGACGTCGTGACGCGAATGCTGCCGTACTGGTACGACGCGATCGTGCCCGACCTGCGGGCCGGGCAGGTCGTGCTCGTCGCAGCCCACGGCAACTCGCTGCGCGCGCTGGTGAAGCATCTGGACGGGATCAGCGACGCCGACATCGCCGGTATGAACATTCCCACCGGTATTCCGTTGCGTTACGAGTTGGACGACGATCTACGGGTCGTGAGTTCGGCGTACCTCGACCCGACGGCAGCGGCGACGGCCGCCGCTGCCGTTGCGGCGCAGGGAAAGAAGTAACGACTGGTGCCTGCGGATGTGCCGCCGAGGCCGGGCGGCACATCCGGATGGCGCGCCCCGGGCCCGGCGCCTCATCCGCTGCCGGCCGGTGATTCCGGTCCGGTGATCTAGACCTTGTCGCCGGTTACGAGGTAGATCACCCGATGGGCGACCGAGACCGCATGGTCGGCGTAACGCTCGTAGAAGCGACCGCACAGGGTGATGTCGATCGCAGCCTCCATACCGTAGGTCCACTCGGTTTCCAGCAGTACGTGGAAGAGCTTGCGGTGCAGGGCGTCCATGGAGTCGTCGTCGCTCTCCAGCTCCTTGGCGAGGGCGGCATCGTGGCCCGCGATGACCGACCCTGCCTTGGCCACGATCCGCTGCGCCACCTGACCCATCTCCAGGATGGTCGAGTTCAGCTCCGGCGGGATGGCGCGTCCCGGGTAACGCCGTCGGGCCACCTTGGCCACGTGTAGTGCAAGATCGCCCATGCGCTCGAGGTCTGCGACGATGCGTAGTGTCGTGACTATGAGTCGTAGGTCGGTGGCCACTGGCTGCTGGCGCGCCATTATCTCGAAGGATCTCTCCTCGATCTCGTTACGGAGAAGATCCACGGTCTCGTCGGCTGTGATCACGCCTTCGGCCAGCTGTAGATCGGCATCGAGAAGCGCGGTTGTCGCTCGCGCCATCGCGGAGGCGACCAGATTGGTCATCTCCACAAGTGACGAGTTGATGCTCTCAAGATCGTCGTGGAAGGCGTCCCGCACGGACGGCTCCTTCGTGTTCGTGGCGGTTGTCGGCCCATTTGATCACGGCAGGGACGGGTCTCGTGGTGGTTACCACGTACCCGCCGCCCCCAGCGCTACGGGTCGATATCGGCGGTCCGGAAGGATCCCGCCGCCCAAAGCCTCGAAACATGTCGCGAGGTACCGCGAGGCGGCGGTGGCTTCCCGAACAACGTGCGGTCCCGACCGCTGCGCCACCCTGCCGTGATCAAACGATCGTCGGTGCTGCTCGCCCCCTGGTGAACAGATCACGTGAGCCGAATGAACTCCTGGTGACGATCGGTTCTGGTTCGGTTGATACACGCGCAGGCTACGGTTGGCCACCTACGATTCGGCCCGTGGGTGACGGTGTGGGTGAGCGAGGGCCCGGGTTCGTGCTTCGCCCGGATTCGTCCAACCCGGGGTGGCGTTCCGCTCCGGAGCGGCCTGGTACCCGGTCCGGAGCGAAGGCCTCTGGTTCGGTGACCCCTGGTTCGGCGACCCCTGCTTCGGTGACCCCTGGAGCGGCAGCCCTACAGCCGGCCCTGCCGTCTCGGCTCATCCGGCGCCTGGTCGACGGCCTGCCATCCGGGTTGGTCGTGCTGGACGCGGACGGTGCCGTGGTGCTGGCCAACCCGGCTGCTCGGACCATGGGTGTGATTGACGCCGGCCGCCTGGCTCTCGATGAGCTGACTGATCTGGTCGGACAGACCCGCGCGGACGGCGTCGACCGTGACCGCCAGCTCGGTCTGCCACCGCGTCCGGAGCCGCCGCTGACCCGTCCGCGTCCTGATCAGGAGGCGTTCGCCGTGCGGGCTCGCACCCTGCGCCTCGGTTCGGACGGCCACGTGGCCGTGATCCTCGACGACGTCACCGAGGCCCGCCGGGTGGAGGCGGTCCGCCGGGACTTCGTGGCCAATGTCAGTCATGAGCTCAAGACCCCGGTCGGCGCACTCCATGTGCTAGCCGAGGCGGTTGCCGTCGCCAGCGACGACCCGGTTGCCGTCCGGCGTTTCGCCTCCCGGATGACGCGTGAGTCCTCCAGGCTCGCGCGTCTCGTTCAGGAGATCATCGACCTGTCCCGGCTACAGGGTGCGGACCCGATGCCCGACCTGCGCCCGGTCCTGGTCTCGGCGGTGCTGGCCGAGGCGCTGGACCGTACCCGGCTGACCGCTTCGGCCCGCGAGATCACCATTGCGGTGATCGGTGACAGTGACTTCGCCGTCAGCGGGGATGAGGGGCAGCTCGCAACGGCGTTGGCGAATCTGCTCGACAACGCCGTGAGCTACTCGCCGACTGGCACCCGAGTGGTCATCGGGGTTCGACGGGCGGGCGACACGGTGGAGCTGTCTGTCGCCGACGAAGGTATCGGGATCGCCGAACGGGACTTGGAGCGCGTGTTCGAACGCTTCTACCGTGCCGACCCGGCGCGTTCCCGCCAGACGGGGGGCACGGGGCTCGGGCTCGCGATCGTCAAGCACGTCGCGACGAACCACGGGGGAAGCGTCAGTGTGTGGAGTTCCGAAGGTGCCGGGTCGACCTTCACGATCAGATTGCCCCTGTTGCGGGCCTGCGCCGATGTCGGTGGCGAAATCGAGGTAGATGGCGATATGGATACCGATGCGGACACCGATACCGATACCGATACCGATGCGGATGCCGAGCGTGAAAACGACAGTGATGACGAAGGAGTGTGAAGGGTGACCCGCCTTCTGGTCGTGGAGGACGAGGAGTCGTTCTCGGACGCGTTGTCGTTCATGCTTGAACGGGAGGGGTTCGAGGTCGCGGTCGCCACCGACGGGCCGGCCGCGCTGGCCGAGTTCGAGCGGCACGGCGCTGATCTCGTTCTGCTGGACCTGATGTTGCCCGGGCTGTCCGGAACGGAGGTCTGCCGGGCGCTGCGCCAGCAGTCGGCCGTTCCGGTGATCATGCTGACGGCTCGTGACAGTGAGATTGACAAGGTCGTCGGCCTGGAACTGGGTGCTGACGACTACGTCACCAAACCGTTCTCCGCCCGTGAGCTGGTCGCCCGGATCCGCGCGGTACTCCGCCGCCGCGGCGAGGCCGAGGAACGCATCACCGCGACGCTGGAGGCCGGCCCGGTCCGGATGGATGTCGAACGGCACGTGGTCACGGTCGACGGGGCCGCTGTCCCGCTGCCGCTGAAGGAGTTCGAGCTGCTGGAGATGTTCCTGCGTAATGCGGGTCGGGTTCTCACCCGCGGCCAGCTGATCGACCGCGTGTGGGGGTCGGACTACGTCGGGGACACCAAGACCCTCGACGTCCATGTCAAGCGGCTACGGACGAAGATCGAGGACGAGCCGGGCAATCCGCGCCACCTGGTGACTGTCCGAGGGCTGGGTTACAAGTTCGAACCCTGATCATTGTCGTATCGTGGTGGAGGCGGGGCGAGTCCAAGATCTTCTATGCCACGTACGGTGGTCAGCGCACGAAGCGTGTCCCGGTGCGCTGCCGGTGCGCTGCCGGAACCGCGGACAGGCCCGAACGCTGGCCGTGGCTGACGGGCGCGGTCGCCGTCACCGGGGTTCCGTCCCGGCCGGGCAGGTCCGCGAGCCGGTGAGTGGGCATGTCCGCCGGGAACGTCCATGCGTCCCGCCACCGACAATCGACAGGAGTGGATGCGAACGTGGTGAAGCTGCTGCGGTCAGCACAGAGCGGCCGGTCGGCCGCTACGTCGTGTGACTGCGTGCCGGGTCGGTGAAGCCGGCTGTCGGTAGTCAGCCGGAGGCTGATCCGGGCGCGGTGGGTCGGCAGGCCACGGGCCAGCGGGCCACGGGCCAGCGGGCAACGGCCCGGCAGGCCACGGATCGGCAGGCCAACGGACAGGCAGCCGTGCAGCGTGTCGCGGTCGGTCGGATGCGCCTCGGCGTGATCGACATCGGGTCGAACACGGTTCATCTGCTGGTCGTCGACGCGCACGTCGGCGGCCAACCATTGCCGGCCGCGAGCGTGAAGGTTCCGCTGCGACTGGTAGAGCTCCTCGACGAGGATGGCGCCTTGTCCGCCGCGGGCGAGCGGACACTGACCGAGTGCATCATTCAGATGCGTGGCCGCGCTGACGACCTCGGTGTGGACGACCTGGTGGCGTTCGCCACATCGGCTCTGCGTGACGCCACCAACAGCGAGGACGTCCTGGCCCGGCTGCGAACGGCGAGCGGTGTCGCGCTTGCCGTCCTGCCGGGCGAGCATGAGGCGCGCCTGACCTTCCTGGCGGTCCGGCGCTGGTTCGGGTGGAGCGCCGGGCGCCTGCTCGCGCTCGACATCGGTGGCGGATCACTGGAGATCGCAGCCGGGTTGCATGAAGATCCCGACGTGGTGTCATCCCTGCCGCTGGGGGCGAGTCGACTGACTCGTGACTGGTTCACCAACGACCCACCCAAACGGTCAGAGGTCGCGGCCCTGCGACGGTACGTCCGGGCGCACATCGCACCGGTGGTGTCGAACCTGTATGTGGTCGGCGAGCCCACGCGGGCGGTGGCGACGTCGAAGACCTTCCGGTCACTGGCTCGTATCGCCGGTGCCGAGCCGTACAGTCGTGGTCCCTACGTTCGCAGGGTCCTGCGCCAGGATGCGCTGCGTGAGATATCCAACCGGCTGTGCAAGATGTCCGCGGCGCAGCGGTGCGGTCTGCCGGGGGTGTCGGCTGATCGCGCGGGCCAGCTCGCCGCGGGGTCCGTCGTCGCCGCCGAAGCTCTTGAACTGCTCAATCTGAGCGAGGTGGAGATCTGCCCGTGGGCGCTTCGGGAGGGAGTCATTCTGCGTAGGCTGGACTGGTTGACCTCTGCCTGATCCGATCGCGGGCGATGAAGGCTGGCGGCCCCGTTCGTGCGAGATGCGCGGGCGTGCGGCGGTCGGGTCCCTGGTATTTCCCGGATATGTATTTCTCGGACATCTGCGGGCCGTTTCGGGGAACTTGGTGGATGACTACCGGGGTCCTGGAGACCCGATGACGGGCACGGGAGGTGTCAGTGAAGATCGAGCGGACGCGCCCTACTCTGGAGAGATGTCCGAGGCGTCAACCCCAGCGCCGCGACTCGGGGACGCCGAGGCCGCGGACAACGGTGTGCAGAGCCCGCGTGGGCCCGCGCGGGGCTTTGCCGTGTCCTCCCGCGGCACGACATACCCGACCTTGATCGCTCCTCGTCGAGCTGATCGGACCACCGCGCGGGTCCCTTCGGCGAAGGTCGCCCTGTCGACCGCGTCGACCTACCCCGAATCGACGGCGGCCGCCTTTGAGATGGCTGCGCGGCTGGGGTATGACGGAGTCGAGATCATGGTGTTGACGGATCCGGTAAGCCAGGATCCGGAGGCTCTGCGGCGGCTTGTCGATTATCACGGTATTCCGATTCTCGCCATCCATTCCCCGTGCCTGCTGTTGACTCAGCGCGTATGGGGAGCCGAACCCTGGGCGAAGTTGCAGCGGGCCCGTACGGTCGCCGAAGCGCTACGGGCGCAGACCGTCGTCGTCCATCCGCCGTTCCGCTGGCAGCGTGATTTTGCCCGCGATTTTGTCGAGGGCATCGAAAGAATGAGGGATGAGACAGCCGTCCGCTTCGCGGTCGAGAACATGTTCCCGTTGCGCGCGCGGGGGCGGGAGATTTCCGCGTACGCCCCGGACTGGTCGCCGGTGGGCGATGACTACCGGCATGTCACCCTTGATCTTTCGCATACCAGCGTTTCGCGCTCCGACGCGTTGGCGATGGCGGACGAACTGGGTGAACGACTCGTCCACGTTCACATGGCCGACGGGATCGGGCTGGCCAAGGACGAGCACCTTGTGCCCGGACGCGGCAACCAGCCGTGTGCCGACCTGCTGGAGAGACTGGCGGCTCGAGGATTCGACGGCACCGTCGTCGTAGAGATCAACACGAGGCGGGCGGAGTCCCGAGCCCAGCGGGAGGCGGATCTCGCCGAGGCGTTGGCGTTCACCCGGCTCAACCTCGCGGCCGCGCCTGCGACCGTGAGCGGCCGGATGCCCTGACGGCGCCGGGTCGCACCGAGCTGCCTGCCGAGCTGCCTGCCGATTTGCCTGGTGATCGGCCTGGTGATCGGACAGAAAATCTGAGACAGGTGCTGAAACAGGCTCCAGAACTGACACCCGCAGTTTGCGAAGGTGGCATCGCGACGTTCCGGGGTGGTGTCACCATGCTCCGGTGAGCGCCAGGTCGCTGTTTGATCCGTTGGTGGACGCCTACGATGCCGCGCGGCCGTCCTATCCCCATCGGCTGTTCGTGGATCTGGAGTGGTTGGCCGGACGCGAGCTTGCCGGCGCCGACATCATCGAGGTCGGCGCCGGAACCGGCATCGCCACCCGGGCGCTGCTGGACCGTGGGGCCCGGGTGATCCCAGTGGATCACAGCCCGGGGATGCTCGGTCGCCTGTGCGAGCGCACGCCCGGGCTTGGCGCGGTGCGCGCCGACGGGGAAGCCCTGCCGTTCGCCGACGCCGTGGCCGACTTCGTCTGCTACGCGCAGGCCTGGCACTGGGTCCAGGTACCGGTGGCCGCGGCCGAGGCCGCGCGGGTGCTGCGGCCCGGCGGCGCGCTCGCCGTCTGGTGGAACGACGTCGACGGTGCGGACCTGCGCTGGTGGGAACGCCAGCAGCAGCGGCTGGAGGCGATGAGTCCGGGCTACCAGCGGGACCACCGGCTGCGTCCGTGGGCGGACGAGTTGCGCTGGACGGGTCTGTTCGCCGAGGTTGTGACGGTGTCCGGCCGGTGGAGCCGGACGCTTGCGGTGGAGGCGTACGAGCTGTGGCTGCGGTCGAAATCGTACGTCCAGGCGACCGGGGACAGGCTGGAGGACTTTCTGGCCGCTGAGCGGCGGTCCCTGCTCAAGGCGTTTCCTGACGGAATGATCACCGAACCGTTTCACACGGTGCTGGTCGTCGCCCGCATCGGTTCGCCGGGTGAGGACGTTGCCAGCGCGCCGCCGACGGCCACCCTGCGGGATCCTTGAGTGGTGCTGCGTACCGCGATGCTGCGAACGATGGTGCTGGCCGCGTCGGGTGATCCTCATGTCCGACGGCTCGTGTCGACCAGCCCGGTGACCCACGCCGTGGTCAACCGGTTCGTCGCGGGCGAGGACGTTCCCGCCGGGGTCAGGGTCGCCGGCGGCCTGTGCGACGTTGGCCTGCGGGTGTCCCTGGACGTTCTCGGTGAGGACACGATCGATCGGCAGCGTGCCCACGAGTCCGCCGCGACCTACCGTGACCTGCTGCGGGCACTTGCCGATGCGGGTCTCACCCCGGCCAGCGAGGTGTCGGTCAAGCTCTCCTCGTTCGGCCAGGCGTTTGACGCGCCCCTGGCCCGCGAGCTCGTGCTCGGGGTGTGCCAGGCGGCCCGGGAGGCGGGCACCTGCGTCACGGTGGACATGGAGGACCACACCACCACCGACGCGACGTTGACCGAGGTGGCCGAGCTGCGCCGGGAGTTCGACGAGACCGGTGCCGTCGTCCAGGCGTATCTGCGGCGCACCGAGGCGGACTGCCGTGATCTCGCTGGTGCCGGCGGCCGGGTGCGACTGTGCAAGGGCGCGTATGCCGAGCCACTCTCGGTTGCCTACGCTCGTCGGGCCGAGGTGGACGCCTCGTACGCGCGGTGTCTGGCGATCCTGATGGCGGGCCGGGGCTATCCCATGGTCGCCACCCATGATCCTGCGTTGGTTGACCTGGCCGGTCGGCTCGCCGGGGCGGTTGCAGGGTCGGGAACCGATCTGGTAGCTCTGGATCCGGGTCATGCCCGACGGTCGTTCGAGTATCAGATGCTCTTCGGCGTCCGGTCGGGCGAGCAGCGGCGTCTCGTCGGGGCAGGCGAGGTGGTGCGGGTCTACGTACCGTGTGGGCGGGAGTGGTACGCCTACCTGATGCGGCGGCTGGCCGAGCGCCCAGCCAACCTGCTGTTCTTCCTGCGCGCGCTGCGGTCATCCCGGTGACGTCGGTGCTGTGACAGTCGGTGCGGTGAGATCAGGTCCAGCGAAGGGACGTTCATGACGGTCGCGATCCTCGGCACCGGCAAACTCGGTGAGGCACTGTTGGCGGGAATGCTCCGTTCGGGTCATGATCCGGACGGCCTCTTCGTGACGGCTCGGCGTTCCGAGCGCGCCGAGGAGCTGTCCGCCCGTCACGGGGTCGAGGCGCTGTCGAACCCGGCCGCGGCCGCCCGGGCGGATGTGCTGATACTCACAGTCAAGCCGCAGGACATGACCGGTCTGGTGGCTGAGATCGCCGGCGTTGTCACCTCGGACCACCTCGTCGTCTCGTTGGCCGCTGGCATCACCACGTCCTACCTGGAGCACCGGCTCGCCACGGGCACACCGGTTGTGCGGGTGATGACGAACACGCCGGTTCTCGTGGACGAGGCGATGTCGGTGATCTCGGCGGGCGCCCACGCGGGCGAGGAGCACCTGCGGCGCACAGAGGATCTGCTGGCGCCGGTCGGCACGGTCATCCGCGTGCCCGAGTCGCAGCAGGATGCCGTGACCGCGTTGTCGGGCAGCGGCCCGGCCTACTTCTTCTACCTGGTCGAGGCGATGATCGACGCAGGCATCCTGCTGGGTATTCCGCGGGCTGTCGCCGCCCAGCTCCTGGTCCAGACCGCGGTCGGTGCCGCTGTGATGCTACGCGACTCCGGTGAGCATCCGGTGCTGTTACGCGAGGCTGTCACGTCCCCGGCCGGGACGACGATCAACGCGATCCGGGAGCTGGAGAAGCACGGGGTCAGGGCTGCGTTGCTGGCCGCGATCGAGGCGGCCCGGGACCGGTCCCGTGAACTTGCCTCCGGTTAATGGATATTGGTCGATGCGAGTGATGATCCAGAAGGTGGCCTGTCTGGTCGGGTCCCCGAGCGATCCCGCGGGAGGATGCGGCGAGTACAGGTCCGGGAGCGGGTAGGCTCAGCCGATAGTCCGTTCGGCTTTCCCTCATACAGATCGGTCGGGTTCGTGGGTTCGGTTATCAAGAAACGTCGTAAGCGTATGGCCAAGAAGAAGCACCGGAAGCTCCTCAAGCGCACCCGCGTTCAGCGACGTAACAAGAAGTAGTCGTACAACTACCATGTGACACTCTCTTTTTCCTCCAGTGCTCCGGAGACTGCGGCCTCCGGGCGCGCGATCTGACGATCGTCGCACGCCCTTTGGCCCTCCAGGGTGTCGAGGTGTTCCGTGTGTTCGGGACGGAAAATTGACGGTTTGAATTCCGGCAGTTCGGGGCGGATCGTTGTGTAACGGTCCGGTTCCACCGGCGGTAGGTCCTCGACTGCCGGCTGCCGAGCCTTGTGGGAAGCTCTCGTGTGACGGGCGGCAACGGAGCCGGCCCCGGCGCAGGGGATCGTATGGCGGGTTCGTGGATCAGTTTTTTGTCGGATTATGGGCTGGACGACGCCTGTGTGGGTGTCTGCCACGGGGTGATCGCCAGGCATGCTCCGGATGCCCGGGTGATCGATATCTCCCATGCGGTGCTCCCACAGGATGTTGAGCATGGTGCGGTGATGCTGGCCGGGGCCGTCGGCTACCTGCCCAGGGGGATCCATCTCACCCTGGTCGAACCGCTTGGTACCGACGGCAGGTACACCCGCGGGATCGCCGTCCGCACCGCGGACGGCTCGATTTTTGTCGCGCCTGACAACGGGCTGGCCTCGCTTGCCTGGGAGATGCTGGGCGGCCTGATCGAGGTCCACGAGATCGCAGACCGAGAGCTGTGGTTGCCGATGCCCACCGCGGTGTTCCGTGGTCGTGACGTCTACGCCCCGGTCGCCGCGCGGCTGGCTGCCGGTCTGGCGCTGGGCGAGGTGGGGCCGCGGTTGGACCCGGCGTCCGTGGTTCAGCTGCGGCCACGGGCCTGCTCGGTTGACGATGACCACGTCCATGGTGAGGTTGTCGACATCGATCATTTCGGCAACCTCGCCCTGAACATCACCCGTACGGATCTTGAGGCCGCGGGTATCACGCTCGGTGATTCCGTTGAGGTGCGCATCGCCGGACGTACCCTGATGCTGCGATTCACCCATACCTATGGTGAGGTTGCGGTCGGCCATATTGCGGTCTGCGAGGATTCACTGCGTCGTGTCATGATCGCAGTCAACTGCGGGCGGGCGGTGGATGCGCTACGGGTACGTCGCCGTGCCGCGATCGTGATCGCCCATGCCCCTCGCGAACCACGTTCGAGACCGGTGGCGTCGACCGGGTCGCTCCCGGTTTCCGTCCGTGTCTGATGCCATCGGCTATTCAACGCGTGGCCTCCGTGCCCGACCGACAGTGGCTATCGGGCCACAATGTGGCTACTAACGCGGGCTAACGCGGGCTAACGGCGGCTAACGCCGGCTAATAGGACGCCACGCCACGGACCACAGAGCGTTGCCGCGCCGACAACTGTGAGGCGTAACATGACGTCGAGATCGGGGCAGGGGGCGACCAGAATGCGACCACGTTGCGTGCTCGTTACCGGTGTTTCTCGACCCCTGGGTGCCCAGGTTGCCAGTGCGTTCGCGGCTGATCCGGAGATCGAGGATGTCATCGGGGTCGATACCATACCACCCCGTGACGATCTCGGGCGGACGCAGTTTGTCCGTGCGGACATCCGTAATCCGTTGATCGCGAAGGTGATCGGCGCCGCTGCGGTTGACACCGTGCTTCACTTGAATGTCATCGCGACTCCGCTCGGCGCAGGTGGGCGGACCGCGATGAAGGAAATCAACGTCATAGGTACCATGCAGCTTCTTGCGGCCTGCCAGAAGGCGCCGAGTGTTACAAAGGTGATCGTAAAGTCAACCACCACAATTTACGGATCATCGCCTCGGGACCCGGCGTTGTTCACGGAAGAAATGGAACCGCGTGGTCTTCCCCGCGGTGGTTACAGCAAGGACGCCTTCGAGGTCGAGGGATATGTCCGAGGTTTCAGCCGGCGCCGGCCGGACGTCACCGTCAGTGTGCTTCGCTTCACGAACATCGTCGGCCCTGGAATTGACAGTCCGCTGACCCGCTACCTCGAGCTACCGGTTGTCCCGACGGTGCTCGGTTTTGATCCGCGCCTGCAGCTGTTGCACAGCGAGGATGCGCTCGGCGTGCTGACAAAGGCTGCGATCGAGGATCATCCCGGCACATTCAATGTTGCCGGGGACGGTGTTCTCCTGTTGTCCCAGGCCGTTCGGCGGGCGGGGCGGGCGCCGCTTCCGGTGCCGTCACCCGCCGTGGTTACGCTCGGGAACCTGGTTCGCCGGTCGCGGCTGCTGGATTTCTCTGCGGAGCAGCTCGGTTTCCTCGCGCACGGCCGTGCGGTCGACACCACTCGGCTGAAGCATGTATTCGGTTACGTTCCGAGATTCACGACCCTGGAGACATTCGACGACTTCGTACGAGATCGCCCGATGCGATTCGCGATCGACCGTGACACCGTGATGCGGTTCGAACGCGGCTTGTTGGGTGTACTGGCGCGACGCCGTCTGGTCGGGACGTCGTGACCAGGATGGCACTGATCGATGTGCCTTCGATCAGTGCGCCGGGGTTCCCGGCGGATTGGCGAAGCCGGTCTGTCAGCGTCTGTTTTAGATCTTCGGTCCGGCTTGGCAGGCGCGTTCTGACGGCTGGGGGGACCCTGGAGGCCTGAAGGGTGCCAGGGCAAGTCTGGTGAAAAGGTGGTCACTGGTGTGAGTGAAGCGCGGATCATCCCGCTCGGCAGCAAGGACGGGCGCGCCAGGACGGGCGGCGGCGCGGCGGCGCGCCGTCCGCGGCCGCAGGATCCGTCGGAGGTCGACCGCGACGGCGGGACGGACCTGGCCGGTGACGCGCCTGTTGTCGACATGCGCGTCAGCGAGCACATGACCGTCCCCGCGGGCCCGCACCCGGATCCGGTCGCGGGTCGGCCCACCGCATCAGACCGGGCGAACGTCGGCCCGGCCGCGTTGGGCCCGGCCGCGTTGGGCCCGGCGGTGTCCGGTCAGAACGCATCGGTGAACAGCGCCTCGAACGGTGGTGACTCGAACGGTGGTGACTCAAACGGTGGTGAGGAGCTGACGCCTACGCAGCGGGAACCGGCCGCAGGCGGGAGCAACCCGGCAGGAGACTCGGGTATGGACCCCGTGTCGACACTGCCCGCCGAACCGCTCGCCGACGCGGGCAGCCTCGAGCAGGCTCTCGCGGGTTTTCTCGCGTTCCTGCGGCGGCGGATCACCGGGGACTACGTTGTCGATGAACACGGCTTCGACGAAGATCTCACCGAGAACGTCATCGCGCCGCTGTTGCGGCCGATCTATCAGAGCTACTTTCGGGTTGAGACCCGGGGCCTGGAGAACGTTCCAGACACCGGTGGCGCGCTCATCGTGGCCAACCACTCGGGTACGGTGCCGTTGGACGCGATGATGACCGCGCTGGCAATTATGGACCATCATCCGGCCCATCGGCACCTGCGGATGCTCGCCGCGGACCTGGTGTTCGCCGTCCCATTTCTCGCGCCTGTCGCGCGCAAGACCGGTAACACCCTCGCCTGCCAGCCCGACGCTGAACGACTGCTCGCCAACGGTCACCTCGTCGGGGTGTGGCCGGAGGGTTTCAAGGGGATAGGAAAGCCGTTCAGCGAGCGGTACAAGCTCCAGCGCTTCGGTCGTGGAGGGTTTGTCTCGGCCGCATTGCGAACCGGGGTTCCCATTATTCCCTGCACTATCGTCGGAGCTGAGGAGATCTATCCCATGATCGGGAATCTCCGGATGCTGGCTCGTCTGCTTGGCCTGCCCTACCTGCCGATCACGCCAACGTTTCCCTGGTTCGGACTGCTCGGTCTGCTACCGCTTCCGTCGAAATGGCTCATCGAGTTCGGTGAGCCTGTGGACACCGAATCGCTGACCCCGGCCGCGGCCGAGGACCCGATGCTGGTGTTCGAACTCACTGATCGCATCCGGGAGACAATCCAGCACTCCCTCTACGGGCTCCTGATGCAGCGCCGATCGGTATTCTTCTGACACATGGCGACTGAGGATGGGCCTGATGCGACATCGGACGTCCGGCATCGGGCCGACCCGAGGCCGCGCGCCCATGGTTTTTTCCGGGTGGCCGGAGGCTTCGGGGCATCCAGGCGGACGTGGGCGGCACGCGGTTTCGTCGCCATCTATCTACTGTCAGTCACCGGCATGGTCGGTCTACTGGCCGTGATCGGTGATGGTTTCCTGGCGATCTGGCTGGCCGTCATCGAGCTGGCCTCGGTCGTGGCCATCGTTGCGGTGACCCGTGGCACGCCGTCCGGACCGTCGCGGGTCACCCGTCTCGGCACGCCAAACGATCCCGGTATGCCCAGCGGTCGTCGCTGACGGCGCCACCGCCACCGCCACCCGTAGCCGGTGACACCGGGCCCGCCGGTGCCGGTGCCGATGCCGGCGTTAGGGGCGGCGTTGGTGGCGGCGGGTTAGTCGACCGCGTCGCTGTACCGGCGGCGCAGTGCCATGCCCGCTGCGACGCCCCCGGCCAGCGCGCCCATTCCGGCTGCTGTCGGCACACCGATGCGGGCGGCCTTCCGCGCGATGCGGAAATCTTTGATCGGCCAGTCGCGTTCCCGGGCAACGGCCTTCAGGTCGGGGTCTGGATTGATCGCCACGGGATGGCCGACCAGCGACAACATGGGCAGGTCGTTGATGGAGTCCGAATACGCCCAGCACCGGGAAAGGTCCAATTGTTCACGTTCGGCCAGGGCCGCCACCGCGGCCGCCTTGCTCGGACCATGTAGTGGATCACCGACAAGATGTCCGGTGTAACGCCCGTCCGACACCTCGCTGACCGTTCCGAGCGCGCCGGTGAGTCCGAGGCGTCGGGCGATGACGGCCGCCAGTTCGACCGGTGTGGCTGTGACGAGCCATACCCGTTGGCCCGCGTCGAGGTGCTGCTCGGCAAGTGCCCGGGTGCCCGAGTAGATGCGTTCCGCCATCCGCTCGTCGTAGATCTCCTCACCGAAGCGGACGATCTCGGCGACCTCGCGACCGGCGACGAACGCGAGCGCGGTCTCCTTGACATCCCGCATCCCGCTGGTGTTCTCCAGCCCCCGGACCCGGTAGGACACGTGCTGCCAGCCGAACTTCAGCAGGTCCCGGGACTGAAAGAAGTCACGCGCGGCAAGTCCGCGGGCGAAATAGAAGATCGACGCTCCCATCATCATCGTGTTGTCCACATCGAAGAACGCGGCTGCGGTCGGGTCGGGCGGGGCCTTGGCCGCCAGCTCAGCGGCTGCCTTGAGCGCCGCGGTTGCGGCAGCTTCGGCGTCGGCTCTGCGGGCGCGGTCATCAGCTGTCCGTGCCGGGCGTGGTTGAAACCGCATCGTGCCCTCCTGGACGTCCACGGCCCACGGGAGGGCCACGCTGTCACTGCAACCTGGGAAGCGTACGGTGCCACGAGGCCACGCAGCGGTACCCGGCATCGGGCGCGCGGTGGAGCTGTGGTCGCGCGGGGGTTGTCAGGGGGCGGCTTGCGCGGTGAAGTGGCGGGCAAGGGATCGGACGGCCCGGAACTGGAGCGCCTTGACCGCGCCTTCGTTCTTGTCCATCGCCAAGGCGGTCTCCCGCACGGAGAGCCCCTCCAGGAAGCGCAGTACGACGCAGTCCCGTTGTTCGGGGCTGAGCATGCGGACCGCATCGATCAGGGCCTTGCTCGTGACGCCGGCAAGGACCGATTCCTCCGGCCCTGAGACGAGCTGGGTGTCCGCGGTCGCCGCGATGTCGTCGGTGGGGAACTCCATCCGTGTCCGCCGCGACTTTTTATGATCAATTATCAGGTTCCGTGCGATCGTGATGAACCAGGCGCCGATGTCGTGGCCTTGCCAGGTGAAGCTTCTGATGCCGCGCAGCGCACGCAAAAAGGTCTCGCTGACGATGTCCTCGGCCATCGCCTGGCTGCCAACCCGGTAGAACACATAGCGAAAGACCACGTCCAGGTAGGAGTCGTACAGTCGGCCGAAAGCCTCGTTGTCGCCCTCCTGCGCGCGGCGGACCAGTTCGGGGACATCGGTTTCCGGCCCCATGACACCCTGGGCCGGCGCTGGCTCGGACACCCCGGGTGTGCCGTGGCCGACCGGTCGGCCCGGGGATGACGACCGGATGCCGGACGGCGTGACCGACCCACCCATGGCCGAGCTGGCCCGCACGGGTCCGCCCAGCATGGCGGCGTACGGGGCATTGTTCACCGAGAAAATCTCGGCCCGTAGCGCTGCCAGGCCGACGGGGTCCGGCGCCGGGCGCGACCAGGACCGGTTCACGTCCGCGATCCGCGTATGACCCGCAACGGGGTTCGCGGCCACGCACATCCCCGGTGTGCACGGGACGGCGCGGCGGGCATACTCGGCTCCGAACGATCAACGAGGCTGACTGAAGCGGGATGTCACCTGTTCGAGACCGGGATCGTCCGGACGTCTGTCGCCCCTGGGCGGTCCGGTCGGAAAAGGCGCCATCATGGTTTTCTCGCGCCTCCGGCGATGACCATCCAAGGACCCTGGACAGCCGAGTCTAGCCAACGATCCGGCACCGGGCGTGCATGGTGAGGTGAAGATGTGTGGTTGTCTTATGGGTCTGGGGGAAGTGTGTTTGTGATGGTGTTGGGCCACTTGAAAGATCTACTTTGACGGGTCGGGCTACGAAGATCGGAGTAGCGGTGCGGGTTTGTGCGGGCCGGGGTCGGGCGCCGGCGTGAGCGGTCGGCCGGGAGGCGTCCGGGTCACCCTGCTGACCCGGGCCGGTTGTCATCTCTGTGACGACGCACGGATCGCGGTGGCTCGGGTGGCTGGCGATGTGGGTGCCGGATGGCAGGAGGTCGATGTCGATGCTCGCGCCGATCTGGTCGATGCCTACGGTGATCGGGTACCGGTGATTCTTGTGGACGGGCGGGAGCACGGTTACTGGCGGGTCGAGGAGCCCCGCCTTCGGCGTGCTCTGGCCGGCGGGCGCTCATAGCCGCTTCGCGACCATTCGGGGGACCCCGGGCTCGATGGTGGGCCGGCAGCCGACCTGAGCGCAAGATCACAACGACTTCGTGAACGCCTTCACGAAGTCGTAAACTCACCCGGACAGTCGTCTACCGGCGTCGTTCGACCGTGAAGCACTGCTGTTCGACTGTCAAGCACTGCTGGCGGACGGCAGGCGTCGCCGGCAGCCGGGCGCCTCAAAATGGTGCGGGAGCCGTACATGACCGAGTTTCGCCGGGCCGTTTCGGCCGGCCGTGCCCGCTCGCCGGTGCCTGCGGCGACAGTCGCCCGACTCCCGCTCTACCTGCGGGTCCTTACCTCGCTTGCCGATCGGGGGGTGCACACTGTGTCGTCCGAGACGCTCGCTTCGGCGGCCGGCGTGACCTCGGCGAAGGTGCGCAAGGACCTGTCCCATCTTGGTTCGTACGGGACGCGTGGCGTCGGCTATGGGGTGGATCTCCTGCTGAGCCGCATCGCCGCTGAACTCGGTCTGACCGAGGACCGTTCGGTGCTTCTGGTCGGGGTCGGCAACCTCGGCCACGCCCTTGCGGGGTACGGCGGGTTTCAGTCCCGCGGCTTCCGCGTGGTCGCACTGCTCGATGTCGACCCCGGCCGGATCGGCGAGTCGATCGGTGGTGTCGTGGTGAGCCCGCTCGACGAGATGGAGGCCCTGGTCGAGCTGAAGCGGGTGACCATCGGCGTGATCTGTACACCGGCCGCCGCCGCGCAGGCTGTGTGCGACCGGCTCCTCGCGGCGGGAGTGACGAGTATCCTCAATTTCGCACCAATTGTGCTGTCGGTGCCAGCGGGAGTGGACGTGCGCAAGGTTGATCTCGCGGTGGAACTGCAAATCCTGTCGTTCCACGAGGCTCGCAAGCGTCCCGGCTGCTCCGTGGACGAGATCGGTTCGGACGACATCGGTTCGCCAGTCAGTCGCGCCGGCCGCCAGGACGGGCCCGCCGACTCCCGGATCGCGGTGATGACACGTGCCCCGGCTGAGCCGCCACCGCGGCATACCCACAGTGGCAGCCCTCTTGTCGGCACCGCCGGGAGTGACGGATCATGAGCCTGCTGGCCGTGGGCCTCAACCACCGGACGGCGCAGACGTCCATCCTGGAGATGGCCGCGGTCACCGATGATGATGTGCCGAAGGTGCTCCACGATCTGTGCCAGGCCGCATGCGTCGCCGAGGCCGTGGTGCTGTCGACCTGTAACCGCACCGAGATCTACGCCGAAGTGGAGACCTTCCACGGCGGCGTTGCCGATGTCTCCGACCAACTTACCCGGATCACCGGGACAGAGCTCTCCGATCTTGCGCCGCATCTGTACGTCCACCATGAGGCTCGGGCTGTCAGCCACCTGTTCTCCGTCGTCTGTGGCCTGGATTCGATGCTGGTGGGGGAGACCCAGATCCTCGGGCAGGTGCGCGCGGCTTTTCGGACGGCCCAGGTCGAGGCCAGCGCCGGAGCCACTCTCGGCGGTCTGTTCCAGACGGCGTTGCGGGTGGGCAAGCGCGCACACAGTGAGACCGCGATCGGTTCGGCCGGAGCGTCGATCGTGTCGGTCGGGGTGGGCATGGCCGCGGCTGTCTGGGAGGGCGCCGCAGAGCGGGCCGCGCTGGCCGAGTCGCTGCCCGCGATCGACGCGCTTGCCGGGCGTCGGGTCCTGCTGGTGGGTGCGGGGGTCGTGGGAGCGCTGGCGGCGGCCGTGGCGCGGCGGGCCGGTGCGGCCGAACTCGTGGTCGCGAACCGTAGCCCGGCGCGAGCCCGGCGAATCGTCGAGGTCTACACGGCTGAGATGGTCGCGCTGACGCAGGTGGCACCGGAACTGGACCGGGCCGATCTGGTGATCACATCGACGGGTGCGGCCGGGCTGATCCTGACCCGTCAGGCGATCGCCGAGGCGATGGTCCGTCGGGGCGGGCGGCCACTGGTCCTGCTGGACCTCGCTCTTCCCCGGGACATCGACGTGACTGTCCGTGATCTTCCGGGCGTCACCCTTATTGATCTTGACACCCTGCGGAGCGCCCTTGACGGCCAGCAGGTGGCCAGCGACGTCGAGGCGGTCCGGGCGCTCGTGGCGTCCGAGACCGGTACCTATCTTGATCGACGGCGTGCTCATCGGGTCGCGCCGACCGTCGTGGCACTTCGGGCGCAGGCCGCGGCTGTCGTGCGCGAGGAGCTCGACCGACTGCAGACCCGCCTGCCCGACCTTTCCCCCCGTGACTGGGCGATGGTGGAGGGGACGGTACGGCGCGTGGCGGACAAACTTCTGCACGCGCCGACCGTGCGGGTGCAGCAGCTCGCTGCGTCCCCCGGCGGCGACACCTATGCCGAGGCGCTGCGTGAGCTGTTCGACCTTCCTCGGGAGGCCCCGGCCGTCGTGTCCGCACCCGAGCTACGAGAGGCACCATGACGAGCGGAAACCGTCGACCAGGTCGACCGGATGGAGAGTCCGTCCCGGGACCCACCGGGCGCAGGGATGCGCTGCGGCTGGGCACGCGGGGTTCGGCGCTCGCACTCGCGCAGTCCAGCCTGGTGGCGAGCTGGTTGCGGGAGCGGCTGGGCCGTCAGGTCGAACTGGTGCACATTGTGACCGCCGGCGACCGTTCCCAGGAGGCGATCAGTCAGCTCGGCGGGACCGGCGTATTTGTAAGCGCGCTGCGAGAAGCGCTGGTGGCCGGTGAAATCGATCTCGCCGTCCATTCCCTGAAGGACCTCCCGACAGCAACCCCGGACGGGCTTGTGATCGCGGCTGTCCCGCCCCGCGCGGACCCTCGTGATGTCGTCGTCACGCCGAGTGGGCGGAAGTTGAGCGACCTCGGGCCCGGCGGCACCGTCGGTACCGGGTCTCCCCGGCGAGCTGCGCAGCTGCGTGCGCTGGGCCTCGGGCTGAATGTCGTCCCGATTCGGGGTAACGTCGACACGCGAATTAAGAAGGCGATCGACGGAGCGGTCGACGCGGTTGTACTCGCCCATGCCGGGCTGGACCGGCTGGACCGGTTGGACGCGGTGACCGAGGTGTTGGATGCGGATGTGATGGTGCCGGCTGCTGGGCAGGGTGCGCTGGCGATCGAATGCGCGGGTGATCCCGACGTGCTCGACGGTGTTTTCGATCGGGCCGACCTGTACCGAGGCAATGTCACTCTCGCCGAGCTGCTACGGTTTGTGCTGGACGACCCACTGTCGCGCACGGCTGTTGCCGCTGAACGTGCCTATCTGGCTGCCATCGAGGCCGGTTGTAGCGCACCGGTCGGCGCTCTTGCCGACGTTGCGGTGGCGCCCGAGGGAGCAATGGCCGCCGGTGTCATCCGGCTACGGGCGGTGGTTGCGTCGCCGGAGGGGAACGGTGTTCTCCGGCGCGTGGTCACCGGGCCCGCTCACCACCCGGAGGCGCTGGGAGAGCGCCTCGCGGACGCGATGTTGTCCGCTGGAGCACAGACGTTGATGGGAAATTTCTGATCATGGCCACCCGCCGCACGAAAAAGCCTCTGATCCCGGTCGCTCTCGTTGGAGCCGGCCCACGCGATCCCGGCCTGCTGACCGTTCTTGCCACCGAGACGCTGGCCAGCGCCGAGTCGGTGATTGTCGATCCCGATGTCGCTCCAGAGATTGTCGCCACGCTTGCCGGTGAGGTGCTGCGTATCGGCGATACCGAACCGGCGAAACCAATCATGGACGCGGACGCGGCAACCGCGGTGGTCGTCGCGCGGGCCCGGGCGGGGGAACGGGTCGTCCGGCTGTACGCGTCGGATCCGTGGCTCACCGGGATCGGTATCGCCGACGCGCAGGCGCTGGCCAAAGCCAAGATTCCTTTCCGGGTGGTGCCGGGTATTCCCACCGGTGCGGCGGTTGCCGCCTACTCGGGGGTCGCGCCCGGGCTTCCGGTCACCTTCGCAAGCACAGCGGGGGTGTTCTCCGCCAGCGGGGTGCAGCCGACCATCACTCCGGCGGCGGACACGCCGGGCATGCCGCTGGGTTCGGCGACGTTCGGGGCCAGTCGTCTCGGCGGGCGCGGTCTGTCTGAGCTGGGTGGGTCCGGCCTGGGCGGAACTGGCCTTGGGGGCGCAGGTCTTGGGGGCGCAGGCCTTACGGCATCGCCGCTGGGCGCGTCGCTCGGTCTCGGTGGGATCGGCGCGGGCCTGGGCGCCGCTGGTGTGCCCGGCTCGGAGGTCGACTGGGTGTCGCTGGCCCAGGCGCCCGGCACCCTGGTGGTGACCGCGGTCTCCAACGAGGTCGGTAAGGTCGCGGCGGCACTGGTCGAGCAGGGCCGCCCGGGCGACACACCGGTCGCCGTGACAGTGGACGGCACCACGACCGACCAGCGCACGGTCTCCTCCACCTTGGACCGGATCGAGGCCGATGCGGCGTCCGTCATCGCCAACGCACCATGCGTGGTCATGTCGATCGGTCCGGCGGTCGCGGCCCGCGGCAAGCTGTCGTGGTGGGAGTCACGGGCGCTGTTCGGTTGGACGGTTCTGGTGCCCCGGACCAAGGAGCAGGCGGCCATCCTCTCGGACCTGCTGCGCTCGCACGGCGCGAGTCCGCTGGAGGTACCGACGATCGCGGTGGAGCCGCCGCGGACAGCCGCCCCGATGGAACGTGCGATCACCGGCCTGGTGTCGGGCCGTTACCAGTGGGTCGCCTTCACCTCGGTGAACGCGGTCCGGGCCGTCCAGGAGAAGGTCGAGGAACGCAGCCTGGACGCGCGGGCGTTCGCCGGCGTCAAGGTGGCCGCGATCGGTGAGGCGACCGCAGATGCGCTGCGCGCCTTCGGAATCCGGCCGGATCTCGTCCCGTCCGGCCAGCAGTCCAGCGAGGGTCTGCTGGCAGACTGGCCCGAGTACGACGACGTGTTCGACCCGCTCGACCGGGTGCTGCTCCCCCGGGCGGACATCGCCACCGAGACCCTGGTCGCCGGGCTGAAGGACCGTGGCTGGAACGTCGACGACGTCACGGCGTACCGCACGGTGCGCGCCGCGCCACCGCCGGCTCCGATCCGGGAGGCGCTCAAGGGCGGCCGGGTGGACGCCGTGGTGTTCACGTCATCCTCGACCGTGCGCAACCTGGTGGGGATCGCCGGTAAGCCGCACGAGACCACGGTGATCGCGGTCATCGGCCCGCAGACGGCGGCCACCGCGGTCGAACTGGGCCTGCGCGTCGACGTCCAGGCGACGGAGGCGACCATCCCGTCGCTGGTGCAGGCATTGGCCGACTTCGCCGCCGAGCACCGTGAGGAACTGGGCAAGGTCGGTCCGCTCGCGGCCAGGCTACCCAAGCCCCGGCGCGGTTCCCGGCGGTGACCGCGCTGCCGGGCGCCGGTGGTGCCGGGCCTGTCGGGCCAGTAGGAGCTGTGGGCGATCGTGTCGCTGGTGGTCGCGCCGGGTTCCCGCTGGCCAGACCGCGCCGGCTGCGCCGTGGTACAGCCCTGCGGCGGCTGGTATCCAACGTGCGGTTACATCCGGCGGACCTGGTGCTTCCGATGTTCGTCAAGGAGGGCATCGCCACCCCGGCGCCCATCGCCTCGATGCCGGGCGTCATGCAGCACACCCGGGAGTCGTTGCGTAAGGCCGCGGTCGAGGCGGCCCGGGCCGGCGTCGGTGGGTTGATCCTTTTTGGCGTTCCTGCGAGCAAGGACGGGCGTGGTTCGGCCGCGGATGACCCGTCCGGCATCGTGCAACTTGCTCTCGCAGATCTTGTCGCGGAGGTCGGCGGCGACATGGTCATCATGACGGACCTGTGCCTGGACGAGTACACCGACCACGGCCACTGCGGCCTGTTGACGCATGACGGTGACGTCGACAACGACGCCACCCTGGCTCGGTACGGCTCGATCGCGGTGGCCCAGGCCCGCGCCGGTGCCCAGGTGGTGGCGCCGAGCGGGATGATGGACGGCCAGGTGGGCGCGATCCGCGCGGCGCTCGACGCAGCCGGCCACGCGGACGTGCCGATCCTGGCCTACTCGGCGAAGTACGCCTCGGCCTTCTACGGCCCGTTCCGCGACGCGGCCGAGTGCGCACCAGGGTTCGGTGACCGCGCCGGCTATCAGCAGGACCCGGCCCGCTCGGCCGGTGAGGCCCTGCGCGAGGTCGCCCTCGACATCGCCGAGGGTGCCGACGCCGTGATGGTGAAACCCGCGTTGGCCTATCTGGACGTCGTGGCGGCGGTTGCCGCCGCCGTGGAGGTGCCAGTTGCCGCCTACCAGGTGTCCGGCGAGTACGCGATGGTGGAGGCGGCGGCGGCGAACGGCTGGATCGACCGCGAGCGCGTCATCACCGAGACGCTGACGGCGGTCCGCCGGGCCGGCGCGGACATCATCCTGACGTACTGGGCGACCGAGGTGGCCCAGCGCCTGCGCTGATCCGGCCGGGCACCTTCCTGGCGGCTTCGTTCCTGCCGGGCCCGGTCGCGCCACGCGTTTCTGTGGTCCTCATGTGCACTTTGCGGACAAATCCTCCTACTTTGGCCGATAGGCTGCTTCACAGCAAGATCGGCCATCTTCTGGTGGAGGGACCACAATGACCATGGTTCTGGAGCGACCGACGCGGGAGCTGTCGGTGGCGTGTTCGTACCGTTGGTACGAACAGATCGACTACGATGACGGCATGGCTGTCGCGAAGGTGTCCGTATCCCTGGACGAACGTGTCCTCACGGCCGCACGGGCGGCGGCGACGGCCAAGGGCATCAGCCTGTCGGCCTGGATGTCACAGGTGATCGATCATCACATCGGCATCCAGGAGGGCCTTGCGGCCGTCCGTGAGTACGAAGCCGAACACGGCCCCATCCCCGCGGATGCACTGCGGCGCGCCGACGAGATTCTCGATCGGCTCGGAGTCGGGAGGAGATCCCGATGACGGAGGAGGAAGGTGGAGTCACGTATGACACCGGCGCCCTCTTGGCGGCTGAAGCAGGTGATCGTGAGATGTGGGCGCTGCATCGGCGGATCCTGGAACGTGAGGTTCGTCCGGTCATTCCCGCGCCAGTGCTGGCGCAGGCGTGGCGAGGTGGCCCACAGCCGCTGCTGTCCCGCTTTGTAAAGGGTTGCGACGTCGAGGACTTCTCGGAGCAGCACGCGCGAGCGGTCGGATCTCTGCTGGCGCGGGCGGGTACCAGCGATATCGTCGACGCTGCCGTAGTACTGACCGCGGCGACAAAGGATCATTCCGTCGTTACGAGCGATCCGTCGGACGTGTCCGCCCTTGCGGACGCGCATGACACAAAGATCAATCTGCACGTCGTCTGAGTACGGCGCGGTCACGCTGGTCCGGTGGCGGAGCGAGCGACCGTGGCGGCGGGTGGGTTTGGCGGGGCCGGCACGTCCGGCAGACCGGCGAAGAAGCTCCAGATGACGGTGGCGGCACTGGCTGCGGCCGGTACGCGTGGTGGTGCCGGCCAGGAGTGTGGCACGTCGTGGTAGGTGACGGCGGCGACAGCGGCACGGTCCCGGCATTCGCGCCAGATCATGATCTCAGCCGGACCCACCCGGCGGGTGGTCGCAGGCCGTGCGGGACAGCCGTCCCGCTCACGCCAGAGTGCGACCGCGGCGGCCATCGACATCAGCGGTGGTCGTGCCAGGAGAGCTCCGTCATAGGGCAGCACCTGGTCGGCGGTACCGGCGGCAAGCAGTACCGACACCGCACGTCCTCGCGCACACGGTACCAGCGGTACGGCCCCGTATGTCGCGACTCCGGCGAAGGCGGACGGGTCCTCGCAGGCCATCCGAAGCGCGAGCTTTCCGCCGTTGCTGTAGCCGACGAGGTAGACCCGATGTGCGTCGGCCGGCTCCCCGTGCAGCACCGCGGCGACGACACCGCGCACAAAGGCGGGGTCGTCCGGTCGTGACCGGCCCGCCGTGCCACAACAGTCGGCGCCGGCGTTCCAGGACCGGTCGAGACCTGCGGGTACGGCAAGAATCGCGTGGCCGTCGGCCACGAGCGGACTCAGGCCGCTGAGCGCCACCATCGCGGTCGGTGTCAGGCCGCGACCGTGCAGAAGTACCACCAGCGGCAGCCGCTGCGTGGATCCAACCGGTCGCAGCAACAGATAGACGCGTCGCAGCCCACCCATCGTGATCGTCCGCGTGCTCTGGCTGATCAGCGGCTGGGCTGTGATCGTGGCCTTGCTAGTTGCACCCTGCGGTGGGGTAGACGGTTGGCTGGGTGTGACCGATGCGGCTGCCACGGCTGATTGTTTTCGATCTACGTGGACGATAGGTTCTGCCATGGTGACGATGAGTACTATCGCCGCCGTGGCGGCCAGCAGAAGATTCCCCCGTCGATAGGTCATGCGCAGGTCAGCCTGTCGTCCGTTGTCGGGGCCGACCGGACACCACCAGGCTCAGCGGCGTGGGTCGGCAGAGCGCGACCAGCGCCGTCGACAGCACCAGGGTCGTAGACATCGCTAGCAGGGTTGACCACGGTGGGGGAAGGGCGTGGGGAAGGACGGTCAGCACACCTACCAGGATCGCCGGATGCACGAGGTAGATGCCGAAGGACAGCTCCGAACCCTTGCGTATGAGTGAGTCCAGCCGGCCTGGACGTCGTCTGCGCTGCCACACCGAGCCCAGGGCGAACAGGGCCACGATGCTCGCTGATCCCCATGGCACCATGATGGGCTGAAAGACCGACGCGGCGTCGAACGGCGGCTGTCCGTGATGTCGTGCGATCATGTACCAGAGTTCTGCGGCACCGGCGGCGAGTACCGCGCTCAGTACCGAGAGCCCGATGTGTCGACTCACCCAGCCGCGGAAGCGATCGCCGTGGACCGCGGCGAGCGCACCGGCCACGAGCCAGAACTGGTACATCCCGAACAGCTCGTAACAGTGCTGCTCCAGCACGCCGGCCACCCCGGACCACGGCCGGCCGTAGTGGACTTCCGTCAGGATGGCGATCTGGAGCAATGCGCTTCCTGCCAGCAGCGACCAGTGGTGCCCGGCGGTGCGCCGCACCAGACGGGCCAGCAGCGGGAACAGCAGGTATGCCTGCAGGGTGACCAGCAGGAAGTACAGGTGATACCAGGCGTCGCCGGTGATTAAGTCATAGCCAAGAGTGCGCAAAGCGGCGGTTATCTGGCCGTCTGAGAGCTGTTGGAGGAGACCGCGGCCGGCATAGAGCACGGTCCAGACCACGTACGGCACCCCGACGAGCAGGAACCGACGTCGCCAGAACCGGCCCAGTGCGAGGGGACGGCCGTAATGGGTGTGGAAGAGCACGAAAGTGGTGAGAAAGAAGAACGCCTCACGGGTGAAGTGCAGCAGCACGAGAGCGGCGTTACCGCCGACGCTCTGGAACGGGTTCGTACCGCCCGTCGTGTGGACGCCGACCACCGCGACAAAGGTCAGCAGGCGGACCAGGTCGACGTCGTGCAGATGCGCCGGCCGCCGAGCCATGCCGGGACCGGCGCCGGCACCGGTGCCAGGACCGGTGCCAGGACCAACGACCGGCGGCTCCGGTCGTTGGTCCTGGGAAGAGCCCGGCGCTGTGGTGGTGGCCCGTACCGGGCTCGGCGTCGCCGTCGTCGTCGTCATCCGAATCCGTTCGCACAGTCGAGCCGGTCACGCAGGCGTTGGCTTCCATCGAGGCGGTTGCCGGCGAGCCGCCGCATCACCTTGCCGGTGGGTCCGACCGGCAGCGCGTCGACGACGTCGATGGCAACTGGACGCTTGAAGCGCTCCAGGACGGACTCACAGCGGGCGGCCAGATCGGCGGTGAGGCTCTCGTCAGCCCCGGCGGCTGGTACCACCAATGCAACCGGTGTCTGGCCGAGAACCGGATCGGGGCGGCCGACAACCACGGCCGCATCCACCCGGGGATCGGCAAGCAGGACCTCCTCCACCTCGCGTGGGAAGATTTTCTCGCCACCCCTGTTGATCACATCGTCAGTGCGGCCGGCGAGGAACAGGTACCGATCGGCGTCGAAATACCCCAGGTCGCCGGTATCGAGCCAACCGTCGGCGTCAATCCGCTCGTTTCCGGCCTCGCCCACATAGGCTCTGATCACCCCGGCGCCGCGGATCTGGACGCGGCCCGTGACGCCATCGGGGCACTCCTGCCCGTCCTCGTCGACCACCCGTACCTGTGTGGCGACCGGTAGCCCGACCGAGCCCGCCTTGCGCACGCCACGCAGCGGATTGGCCGCTATCTGGCTCGCGGCCTCGGTCATGCCGTAGGTCTCCAGCACCCCGATGCCCGTGGCCTGCTCGAACGCGTGCAGCACCGCGACAGGCAACGCGGCCGACGCGGACCGGACAAAACGCACCCTGGTCGAACGCGCCTGCCCGACATCCGGGTCGCGCGCGAGGATGGTCACGATGGCCGGTACGGCGTTGATCCAGGTCACGTCGTGTTCGACGATCCGTCGCCAGAATCCCCGGCGGCGGAATCGGGTGTCCAACACGACCGCGCCGCCCGCGGTCAGGGTGGCCAGCAGCCCTACCACCTCGGCGTTGACGTGGAACAGGGGCAGCGGACAGAACCCGATGTCGTCGCTGGTAAGGCCGTGATGGACGGCCACCGCACGCGCGACGTGCACGAGCTGTGCCTCGCCGAGGAAGATCTGCTTGGCCGTCCCCGTGGTCCCTGAGGTGGACAGCACCACCCCACCGCCGGCGGCCGGCCGGCCGGCGGTAGGAGCTGGACCGCGGTGGTCGACCCGGGCGGGGCGCGGGCCGACCCGCCCGACGCCGGCCGCCGCAGGTAGCTCCCGGTCGGTGACCACCAGGGCAGGTCCGGCCATCGTGAGCATCCGCTCCAGCTCCGCCGGGGGAGCGTCTGGGCTCAACGGGACGGCGTGGCGTCCGCTGGTGATGGCTCCGAGGTAGGCGGCGGCGAAATCCACCGGATCGGCGACGACGATCGCCACTCGCTGTCCGGGTCGGCAGCCGGCACGGTCGAATTCCGACCACCAGTCACCTACTGTGGCACCGAGTTCGTCGTAGTGCATGCGCCGGCCGCTGCCTGCGTCCACGAGACAGACCCGACGGGGATGGTCCCGACTATGAGCCTCCAGTAGCTCGATCATGCGGCGGTGGCCCGTGGGCGACCGCTCGTCCAGATCCATCGAACGAGGGCTGTCAAGGGTAGCAGGCACGTTCGCATCCTTCTCGAACAACGTTAACGAAACCTCGGGACCCGATGAGAGTTTACCGACGGACCTGCTGGCGGATCATGTTTGCATGGATGGTAAAATTTCGTCGCCTGCCCCGATCTCTCAGCGATTCCACAGCTGGTATTAAAGCCGTTCTCATGTGGTGGTGGAAGGGTAGGGGTGGTATTTGGTGTGCGTGGTGATTTCATCCCGCACGCCGGATCTCCGGACCAGTCAGGTGCCGCTCCAGGAGGTGGCCGTTATGATCACCAGCGCTCTCACTCTGCCTGCACGCCAGCCGAAGCCACGTTCCCGTGGAATCACGATAGTGATCGACAACGGCCTGCCGACAGGCTATTTCCGCGATGCCGTCGCCAGCTTCTGCGATCATATTGACCTGGTGAAGTTCGGCTGGGGTACGTCGCTCGTGACAGCCGGGATGGCCGATAAGATCGCCTGTCTGCGCGGCCTGGGTATCGACTTCCTCTTCGGCGGTACCCTGTTCGAAAAGCACATTCTACAGGGTCGTTTCGACGATTTCCGGGAGCTGTGTCGCGAGCAGGGCTGTCGGTATGTGGAGGTGTCGAACGGGACCATCGACCTCGGTGTCGAGGAGAAGGCGAGCTACGTTGCCAAACTCGCCGACGAATTCGTCGTGCTGAGCGAGGTCGGATTCAAGGATGCCGAACGTTCCGAGCGTCAGTCGCCGTCCCGGTGGATCGCCGCCATTCGGACCGACCTGCATGCCGGCGCCCAGATGGTGATCCTGGAAGCACGTGAGACCGGGACCAGCGGAATCTGCCGGCCGGACGGGCAGTTGCGGTTCGGTCTGATCGAGGACATCCTCGACTCCGGCGTGCCAGTCGATCGACTGGTGTTCGAGACGCCTACCAAGACGCTGCAGACCCACTTCATCCGCCGGGTCGGTCCGGATGTCAACCTCGGAAACGTGCACGCCGCCGACGTCGTGGGCCTGGAGACCCTGCGGCTCGGGCTCCGCTCGGACACGCTACTGGCCTTCGAGTAGAGGAGCGGGCCGTGCGAAACACCGCCGATGTCTTTCATCTCGCCATTCCCGTGATGGACCTGGCGGCGGCGCAGCGATTCTATGTGGACCTGCTCGGTTGCCGGCTCGCCCGCCGTTATTCCGACCGGATCACGCTCGACTTCTTCGGCGACCAGCTTGTCTGCCACCTCACTCCTGATTATGAACCTGGCGAGACGACGTTGTACCCGCGCCATTTCGGCGTGACATTCCGGGACGGTGCCGACTTCGACGCACTGCTGCGCCTGGTCGAACTGCGCGAGGTGGCGGTCTTCCAGCCCGAACAGGTACGTTTCGCCGGGCTGGTCGAAGAGCATCGGACCGTGGTGCTGCGCGACCCGTCGGGCAACCTGCTCGAATTCAAACACTATGTCGACCCGCGGATGATGTACTGATCTTCAGGAGGTCGTGTCGTCGGCTCCTGTCAGGCTAAGTTGATCATGATTGCTGACTGCGCCTGACGGCGGGCATACCTCGGCGGGCTGCGTTGCTGGCCGGCCGGTTGCCCGTGCCCGCCGTCATGGTGGCGTGTCGCTTCCTGCCTACGGTCTGCGGTCCGTACGCCTGATCGTTTCGGATCGTGTGGAGCGGGGCCTGGTGACGTCGACGGGCACGGTGCTGCCGCTGTTCGTGGGACACCGATAGCGCTCGCCGACGGTGAGAAGGCAGGCTGAAGTGGCCGCGAAGTTGCGGCATCGGGACACCCCTCCCATCACCCGTACGCTCGGACCTCACTTCCCACCCCCGTAGCCGAGCGCGTACTGTGCTAAGCGTGTCAGATCAGTCGCCTTCTGCCGGCGGTATGAGGCTCGACGACGATTTTCGGTACGTGCATGGACCAGTCGTCGGTGATTCGATCATGTCGAGCCTGCACCATCGGGCACTCTCCACGAGCTTGCGGGAGCGGATCCACCGCTCCGACGGGGGCGCGTTCCTGATAGCCGGATTCCGGGGCGCCGGGAAGACTACCCTGGTGCGGTCATGCGTGCGGGAGTTGGTTGACCAAACGGCGGGGCGACGTTACCTGCCGGTTTTCCTTAACATCGCGCGGCCGATGAGTACCGAGGAGTTCTTGTTCTCAGTAATCCGTAGAGTGGTGGAAAGCCTGGACGACAGCGGGCTGCTGGTCACTCTACCGGCAGCTGTACGGAACTCGGTGTTGCTCGCATATGCACGAACGTCGTTGTCGTTGACTTCCCGGGCGAGTGAAGATCGTGAGGTGACGCGATCGATTGGCGTGGGAGCAGCCGTGCAGTTCGCCGGCCTGACACCGAAGCTGGAGCGTGGTACAAAGACCACCCGGTCGCTGGCCACGGAAGCATCGTTTCTTACCTACAGCGGCGCCGATGTCGAACATGATTTCCTGCGGATTGTAGAACTGCTGAGCAGTGTGGGGAGCGGCGGGTTCGGCCCGGTCCTGCGCCGCGCGCAGCCGACAGCCCGTCGCCGTCTCCGCAGGCGTGGGCGTGGCATTGCCGCCCTTCCGATCCACGTGGTCGTCGTCCTGGATGAGCTGGACAAACTCACGAGCAGTGAGGACGGACGGGTCAGCCTGAACGCGGTGCTGACAGCGTTCAAGAATGTGTTGACGGTGCCTGGGGTGCACTTTGTTTTTGTAGCCGGCGTGGACCTTTTCGATCAAGCTGTTGCTGACGGTAGATCCGGTATCGGAATCTACGAGAGTGTCTTTTCCTGGACTACCTACGTTCCGTGCCTCTGGCAGGCCGCGGCCGCTCTTCTCAGCGAACTGATCCGTAGCCCGACCAACGGCCGGCTGGTCGACACCCAGATTTTCGAACTGATCTGTGATTACCTCGAGTACAAGGGGCGCGGTGTCCCGCGGCGGCTCACCCAGGAACTGTACAGTCTCCTCGCATGGGATAATGGTACCCCGTTCATCAGAATCTCGTCGGATGATATGGATCGCTTCACCCTGTATGCGGAGCTGGCCGAGATCCTGGCAGGCATACTTGGCCGACAGCGCGGGCAAGGCCGCACCGTCGAGGAAGACCGGTTCCGGCTCGGTGCGTATTACGTCACCGACTGGGTTCTACGCAGTGAAGGTGGGGTGTTCAAGGCCGAGGATGTGACCAGGGGTGAGCGTGCGTTGTCGCCCTTACTTTCGCTGACGTCGGCCCGAGCCGACCTGGTGCTGCGGCATCTGGTACGTCATGGCATAATCGAGTTGCTTGCAGATCTGCGGGATGGTGCAACACTTTTTGGCGGTATTACCCGGACGCCGAGTTATCGACTGAGTGCGGAGATGCGCCGTCGGCTTCTGCGAATTGCACGAACCAGCGAACGAGAAAGTGTAGAGCTTCTCGGTGTTCCACTGCCTGCTGATGTGCGGCCTACCCCCCGTCCTCCAGGGGGTCCTCGCGTCTACGCTACGTCAGACAGGACGGTGGTCGGCTCGGCAGCGCCGCCGGGTGGAACCGGTATTGACCGTGTCGACTTCCGCGTTCCTCGGGCTCAGCGGTTGATGGCGGGCGGGCGGTACGAGCTTCTTGACATCATCGGTGCCGGCGGAATGGGGACTGTCTTTGCTGCGGTGGACACAAGGACCGGGTTACGGCGTGCCATTAAGGTACTGGATGCGCCGACCGCCGAAGGAGAGGCTCGGGCACGATTCCGTCGAGAAGCGCAGATTGCGCTGCGGCTGCGACACCGTAACGTGGTTCGTACCTACGAGCTATTGCAAGAAGCCGATGGTCGGCTTGGCATTGTCATGGACTTGGTCGAGGGTTCCAGCCTGAGCCGGCAGACTGGCGAGAGCCGGCCGGACGGCGCTACGGCCGTGCGCTTGGCAGTGTCATTATTAGGCGGGATCGAATACCTGCACGAACTTGGGATCGCACGACTGGACGTCAAGCCGAACAACGTCATCGTAGACACTTTCGGCGAGCCAATAATGATCGACTTTGGGGTAGCCCGACACATCGTGGACCCTGGCGATTCAACTGACGAAGAATTCTCCACGATATGGCAGGGCACGCTTATCGGGACGCCGGCCTACATGTCACCCGAACAAATTCGGGGTGAACAGATCGACCATCGAACCGACATCTACTCTCTTGGAAAGGTACTGTACGTACTCCTCGGCGGGCGAGAAAACCCGGATGAAGATGTTCCGACAAGACTCTACCGTGCTCTTACCCAGGATCTCGAGACGTCTGTCCTCGAGTGCTCATCAGAGCTGGCCCGGGTTGTTTCTAAAGCGACCGCACGAGACCCGGAGCAGCGCTTTCAGAACGCAGCTCAAGCGCGGTTGGCCTTGCTTGCCGTCCCTGAGGCACGTGGACTCGACCGGCATCTGGAGCGGTCCGCCAACTGACTCGCCTCCGCGGGTATCGCTGCGTGTGTGCCCCGGCCTGGATCTTTCGCTGGGGTGGCGGACTCGTCCCCTTGATCACAATCCAGCCATTCTGGTCATGGTCTCCTGGTCGTGAACACAGTTGCAGTTGCGGCTGTCGTGGCGCCGGGCGCCGGGTGGGTTGCGCCCCTGTCGTCGGGCCGGCGTGGTGGAGCCCACGGCGACCGGGCTAATATTCGCAGCCT